>JAUUSJ010000276.1 GCA_030841965.1 Blautia sp. | reverse complement strand
ATTTTTGCCGCTTCCCGCAAACTCGCGCCTTTGGCGCTCAGACAGTGCTCCAGCGTCAAAGCTAAGTATATCGAAAAACCGCTCCACTCTCTATCGTTTTTAGAGAACATATCTCCTACCTCTCTTCGCTGTGTACTGGCATAACTTGATAAAGTTCTTCTTCATTTTTGATATTCCTTTTCTCAAGTAGTGGCGGCAAAATGGACATGACTGTAAGAATAAGGGATACCTGATTAGTTCAGAATAAGGGATACCTGATTAGTTCATAGATGCAGTATTTTAGCACGCAAAAAAAGCACCACTTCCAGAGCTCTATATCTTAGAAATGATGCTTTATGCGCCTTCAGGGGCTCGAACCCTGGACACCCTGATTAAGAGTCAGGTGCTCTACCAACTGAGCTAAAAGCGCTTAGTTTCGATGTTTGCTAACCTCATCTCAACTACAAGAGCTATTATATAACTATAAAACCAAAAAGTCAAGCATAATTTTTAAATTTTTTCAAATTTTTTCAAAAATATAATCATTTATCTATTTCATACTATTTTTCTAGGAAGAAATTTCTTCTTATTGAAAATTTTTCTTGTAGTTTTGTCGCATAAGTTATACAATATACATATCTACCTTAACTTCTCGAATGAAGACTATCGATTGCTTAGATTTTCTATTTTGGGAAATACTAAAGGTAAAACGAAATGGAAACAATACAAAATTTTATTTAACTTTTTAATTTGAAGGAGTATAAAGAATGCCACAAAATCAAAATAATTCACCGAATCCAAATTCATATCGCCAACTGGCCTTCTATCTTATTGGAATTATCTTCGTTGCCTGTCTTATATTCCGCCTTATTTTTCACTGGAATACAACAAGCAGAGTGATACATAAGTTTTTTACAACTGTATCTCCATTTTTTATAGGAGGATTGATTGCATATATGGTTAACCCGCTATGCAATTATTTTAATAAACGTTTTTTTCCAGAGGTTTTTAAGATTTCAAACAAAAAAACAAATAAGATGCTATCTATTTTGTCCGCATATGTTATTGTGCTTGGATTAATCATCGTCGGATTAATTTATATTATCCCTCAGTTAATATCAAGTTTGCTTGAATTGACAGATACCATCCCTGTCACAGTTTTAAATGTATCCACCTGGCTTACACAGACGGCGAATACCATACCGTTCCTAAATCACGATATCATTAGTAGATTTACAAATAATATATTTCCTGACCTCTTAGCAAAGGCTACAGAATTAATCTCCACTATGATTCCTTTACTTTATAGTGCCTCTGTATCCGCTATTAAATGGATTATTAATTTGATTATCTCAATCGTGATTTCGATTTATGTTTTATCAGATAAACATAGTTTATCTACAGTTGGGAAAAAGATTTTATTTTCCTTCCTGCCTGAGAAAAAATGCCTTTTTATTTTATCTACATTACACGAATGTAATAATATTTTTTCCAGTTTTATCGTAGGAAAATTAATCGACTCCCTAATTATTGGAATCCTATGTTTTATCAGTATGAGCATATTACAGTTGCCATATGCGATGCTTATTAGTGTTATCGTCGGCATTACAAATATGATTCCATACTTTGGTCCATTTATCGGAGCGATTCCAGGTGCTTTACTCTTAATTTTATTAAACTTTAAGAGCGGCATTATCTTTATCATCCTAGTATTTGTCCTCCAACAGTTTGACGGATTAATTCTCGGACCTAAGATTCTCGGAAATAGTACTGGCGTCCGTCCTCTTGGAATTTTATTTGCTATCACAGTCGGCGGGGCGTATGCAGGTGTCCTAGGTATGTTTTTAGGCGTTCCTATTTTCGCTGTTATTCAGTATTTACTATCGATGCTGATTGACCGCCAACTAGAATCAAAGCAAATTGTAGTATTTAATGAGGCGGAAGATGAACCTGAGCCTGAGAATGCCACTTCTGAGAAACTAAAGCATGTCAGTACATTGATTAGTGAGAAGATTACCTATGGGGTTAAGATTTTCCGTGAGAGGAAGGATGAAAAGACGAAAAAGCGCTAGGGTGAGATGGGGTGAGATTTTTATTTGTTGGATAATTTGAGGATAGTGGGGGACAGATGTGAGATGTGAAGAGAGGTGGGGATAGACGCGAAGAGAGACCAAAGATATATCCTCTAAAAACACGTTCGTTCCCACGGTTTTTCGACATACGCTGATTTTTGCCGCCTCCCGCAAACTCGCGCTTACAGCGCGGGGGCAGTGCTCCAGCGGCAAAGCTAAGTATATCGAAAAACCGCTCCACTCTCTATCGTTTTTAGAGGATATATCTTTGGTCTCTCTTCGCTGTGTATTGGCAAAACCTTATAACATTCGTTTAAATTCTTTTTTATTTATAAGGACAGCCACTACACAATTTTTATATGAGTTTCCCACTTTTTTACTTACAAAAGTTTTACGTTATCGTATTGGCAAAACCTTATAAAATTTAAGCTTCTTTTTATAAGGACAGATATTGCATAGTTTCAATATGCGTTTCTTGCCTGCCAGTCTAGTTATATTTATTTTATCATCTGCTCCAACTCATCAAAGTCCAAATATCCAATATTTTTCGCTACTTCTTGTCCATTTTTAAACAAAATAACTGTTGGAATGCTCATAATTCCATACTTTACAGCCAACCCAGAATTCTCATCTACATTTACTTTTCCGACTTTTAACTTGCCATCGTAAGCTTCTGCTAATCTTGCAATATTAGGAGCCATCATCTTACATGGTCCACACCAATCAGCATAAAAATCAACTAAAACTGGCAAATCCGCCTTTAAAACTTCTTGCTCAAATACTGCTTCATCAAATTTATACTCCATTTTATTTTACCTCCTTACAAGTTTATCTATCTGCTAATACAGATACGAAAGAAAGATATCTCTCGTTCTCTCATCATATCATATTTTATTAGTAGATACAAGATTGCTTTTGTGAACGTTTTCGCTCATGGTACTGCCAATACACAGCCAAGAGAGCAAGCAGATATCTCCTCCGAAAACGATAGAGAG
>JAUUSJ010000001.1 GCA_030841965.1 Blautia sp. | reverse complement strand
TGCCGCTGGAGCACTGTCTGAGCAGCGTAGCTGCGAGTTTGCGGGAAGCGGCAAATATCAGCGTATGTCGAAAAACCGTGGGAACGAACGTGTTTTTCGAGGACATATCGACGGTCTCTCTTTGCGTCTCCCTCCTACCCTCTTTGTATCTCCGTAATCAACACATCTGACGATTTTTCTTTCTCCTTACATCTATCCCCATTTACCTTAAATATTACAATTTTAACTCTTTTTATTTTGTTTATTTTGCCTTTGTTGTCACAGTCTTTGTTCCACTCCAAAGAGAATAATATTTCACACCATCCACTGTTTTATAAACTCTAAATCGAACATAATATTTCTTTCCCGCCTGAAGCTGATAGACAGTTTTTGATGTCGTCGTGTATCCAGAAACTGTCTTGATTGTCGCTTGAGAAAAGTCTGATTTTGTGGAATATTGAAGTTGGTATGCAGTTATCGCTTTATTTGCAGTCCAGTAAGCAGTAAAACTTCCTTTCTTCTCACTCTTTAGTGAATTCATACTCATCGCCACTGGTTTCACTGTAACCGTAACCTGCTTTGTCGCTTTTTTATAACTGTCCGTCTCGGCTGCTGTGATTGTAATCGTCGTCTTTCCTACACTCTTTATCGTAATCTTCCCTGTGCTGGAAATGGTGGCAACTTTTGTATTGCTTGACTTATAACTTAATGCCCCGTCTCCCTTCGTTCGCTTCACACTTGTTAATGTAAATGCTCCATCTCCAATTCTCTTTGTACATCCCCCACCGCTAAACTTCTGCTGGGCCTTATTAATATGGATTTGTCTTGGAACGGATCCAGAATAGAAATCTCCCTTAAACTTAATCGTTACTGTGTACGTTCCAACTTCAATTCTTCCTTTTTCGTAAGATATCGTATAATTAGAAGAATCAATGATATTTCCAGCAGAATCTATTACAGTGGCAGTCGGTTTTTTAGGCATTCCTGTATACGTATACTCTGTCTGAGATAAGGTCACTGTTTTAGGATAATAAATAACTTCACTTTCTCTTATTGCTCCACATTGACCACATACTTGCTGTTTTTCTCCATTTTGAGTTGGGGTAGCTTTTTTTATTTTCTCCTCATAATGATGTTCAAGTTTAGGGATTTCCTCCTGCTTTGCAAAAACCATATCACAAATATCACAGTGACTTCCCTCAGTCAATCCTACCTCCGTACATGTCGGCTCTATCGCCTCATCCTTTACTATTTTATGTACGATAAGCTTCGACAAATCTACCATTCCATAGCCATAATAAATATCTCTTCCTGCATCACCGAGGTCTTTTGCATTATTTTTTAGAATTTCTTCTATCTGAAATGGGGTCAGCGACGGGTCATTTAATTTTAGCATTGCCGCTGCGCCTGATACATGAGGAGCCGCCATAGATGTTCCACTCAAAAAAATATATCTTCCATCTGGGTAGGCGCTTTTAATGTCAACTCCTGGTGCCACTAAATCTAACTCATCTCCATAATTAGAATCTTCGTTAAGAACTTCCGAGCTATCAATAGAACCCACTACAATACATTCCTCCATATGAGATGGACAAGTTGTATCAATGAGTTGACCCTGATTTCCTGAAGACACAACTACTGTAATACCTTTTTCTATCGCATAATTTATGGCATCATGTTTATACTCACTATGTCCTCCAACCGCACTATAGTTAATAACCTTTGCACCGGCATCCGCAGCTCGCCTAATACCATTGGCAATATTTGTATATGTTCCATTCCCCTTAAAATCCATACATTTAATCGGTAGAATCTTTATATTAAGACCAGGTGTTGTGTCTACTACGATACCTGATACATGTGTTCCATGCCCATGGTCATCTTGCACGTCTGTACTTGCACTCACATAATTATATGCGGCATCCATAGAAAGCCTTCCCTCAAAAAAAGGATGAGAAAGGTCGATTCCTGTATCAATGACTGCGACAATAATTTCGTTTTGATTTTCCTCCAAATGTTTTGCGTACTGATTTGCATTAATACGGGAAGTTCCCCATGAGAGAGAAGTTTGCTCTTGTGCAACTTTATCTATCTCATCATCAGATATTTTTCTTACTTCTGGTTCCTCTAAATAATCGTATCCATCTTCTTCACAGTATTTTACTCCATCCATCTGGTCTATCTGTCGTTTTGCCTGTTTTGTAGCCTCTTCCGTGGAAAATTGTAAAATATAAATTTCATCTGGTCCATTTAATACAATATCGGCACCATAAGAAGAAAAATCTAAGTCTTTCCCTAAGCCTTTTACGATAAGACGTCTTGAGGCATAAGGACCCGCCGTCCTCGATGCGATTCTATCCCCGTCTATATTTCTATCATATAATGATATGAGTTTTGATACTTCCTCGTCAAAGGTGTCAAAGCTTTCTTGTGCTAAGTCCTTTACTTCTGTTTTTTCTGAATTTTGCTCTTCCTCTAAATTCTTTGCAGAACTCTCTGTCGCCGATATGTCCAGATTATTATCTATCGCTTCTTCTATAGGTTCTTCTTGCATATCGTCTTTTGTCGAGACTACTTCCTGACTTTCTTGAATCACGATGCCTTCTTGATTTTCTTGACTTTCTTGAGTCTCAATATTTTCTTGGCTTTCCTGGCTCTCTTCCACCACAGTATTTTCTACAACATCTTCTTTTGCAAAGGAATTTGAGGATATCGTATTACATAAAAGCATACCGCTTAGGACAAATGCCAAAATTTGTCTTTTATTATGTTTTCTCATCTTCTCACATTCTCCCTCCCATTTTTATTTATCATTCTATCATAATTTTTCTGGAAGGTAAATCTAAAGAACTTTGCTATTGGATAATCCAATTCCTACTTTTTTCCAATGATAGTTCCTCCACCGACAATATAATCTTCCTCGTAAAATACAACCGCCTGTCCTGGTGTAATCGCTCTTTGAGGCTCATCAAAAACGCAAAGTACTGTATCTTCATCTATCATCGAAATTGTGGCGGGAGCTCCTTTATGATTATAGCGAATTTTGGCCGTCACTCTCATCTGACCTTCTAGTTTTTCAATTGACATAAAATTCAATCGATTTGCCGTAAGTTTTCGACCAAAAATATCTTCATTGTCTCCGAGTACTACTTCATTTGTATCCTTTCTGATATCTGCCACAAAAACCGGTCTTCCAAGTGCAATTCCAAGACCTTTTCTCTGACCAATTGTATAATGGATAATTCCCTTATGCTTTCCGACGATATTTCCATCCATATCGACAAAATTCCCCTCTGGAAATACCTCACCCGTCTCTCTCTCGATAAATCCCGCATAGTCATTATCTGGAACAAAGCAAATTTCCTGGCTATCTGGTTTATTCGCCACCAAAAGTCCTGCGTCCTTTGCCATCTGTCTGATTTCATCCTTTGAGTACTCTCCGACAGGCATGAGGGTATGCGATAATTGATGCTGATTTAAATTATAGAGGGCATAAGTTTGGTCCTTTGGAGCATATACAGAAGTTTTGAGAGTATATCGTCCATTTGGCAATTGAATCACTCTCGCGTAATGTCCAGTCGCAATCTTATCTGCCCCAATGCTTAAAGAGCGCGCTAAAAGCGACTCCCACTTCACATATCGATTGCAGGCAATGCATGGATTTGGAGTTCTCGCATTTTTATATTCATCTATAAAATAATCAATTACATTTTCCTGAAACTCTTTTTTAAAATTCATCACATAATATGGAATCTCCAACTTCTGCGCGACACGTCTCGCATCATCCACGGCGGAAAGTCCACAGCAGCCACCATTTTCTGACTGCGTCTCTATCGCCTCATCTTGCCAAATCTGCATTGTGACACCGATAACATCGTATCCCTGCTGCTTTAATAAATATGCCGCTGCTGAGGAATCCACACCACCTGACATTCCAACCACTACTTTTTCACTCATAAAGTTCTTCCTCTCTTTTTACTATATTTTCTTAGCCTGCTTTGGACGATATATTATCATATTTTATTCTCCTCGTCCACTCCAAAGATTCTTCCAAAAAATTAAATCTTATAAAATTTAAAATACTTTCCAATACAAAAGCTGTTATAAGGAGAATATATCTTCTCCCTATAACAGCTTTGTTCATCCCATTAGGACATAAATTTGATTATCGCCATTGGATATTTATTCTAAATTCAAAATTAATATTCTTCCTCAACCTCTTCGTCACCGATATCAGCCTTTGGTTTTTTAAGTCCCTCAATCTTGACACCATTCTTCTCGGCATAATCCCAAAGTGCTGCATGGATAGCCTCCTCAGCTAATAAAGAACAGTGAACTTTCACTGGTGGAAGTCCATCTAAAGCTTCCATAACTGCTTTATTTGTTACCTGTAATGCCTCCTGAACTGATTTGCCCTTTACAAGCTCTGTCGCCATACTGCTTGTAGCGACAGCCGCACCACAGCCAAATGTCTTGAATTTTACATCCTGAATAATGCCGTCATCATCAATATCAAAATAGATACGCATGATATCTCCACATTTTGCATTTCCCACTGTTCCAACACCGCTTGCATTCTCAATCTCTCCCATATTTCTTGGGTGTGTAAAATGATCCATAACTTTTTCGCTGTACATAATTCATCTTCCTCCATCAATATCTACTATCTA
Source organism: Blautia sp. (assembly GCA_030841965.1). GTDB lineage: Bacteria > Bacillota > Clostridia > Lachnospirales > Lachnospiraceae > JAUUSJ01. Next base: position 110,406 of record JAUUSJ010000001.1, on the reverse strand, counting down.
ACTAAAATCTATGATGTTGGGGTCAAAAGGCCTTTTGACCCCTATGATACCGAATTGCTCCGCACAATGTGCTCCCGCAATTCTCAATCTATTAACCTAATCTCTAGTGTCGATTATTTTATTTATTTGATTTTTTTACAAAATCTTCATATAAAGGTGACATACTTCTAAGCTTGCCGACAATCTCCTTTAACTGATCTACTACATAGTCCATCTCTTCTTTTGTATTTTCCTCTCCAAGTGTCATTCTAAGAGAGCCGTGTGCAATCTCATGTGGCAATCCAATCGCCAATAAGACATGAGATGGGTCTAGGGAACCCGAAGTACATGCGGAACCACTTGATGCACAGATTCCCGCCATATCGAGCATAATCAACATCGATTCTCCCTCAATAAACTGGAAACTTATATTCACATTGTTTGGAAGTCTCCTCACTCTGTCGCCATTTAATCTGGCATAAGGAATCTCTGCCAAAATTCTCGTAATCAAATAATCACGAAGCTCTGTCTCCTTTTTCGTTCTCTCTTCCATTGTAGCCATCGCAATCTCAACTGCCTTGCCAAGACCTACAATACCTGTCACATTCTCTGTTCCAGCTCTTCTACTTCTCTCCTGAGCTCCTCCATGTATAAAGGAACGAAGCTTAAGTCCTTTACGGATATATAAGAAACCAATTCCTTTTGGTCCATTTAATTTATGACCGCTCGCGCTAAGCATATCAATATTTAGCTCCTCCACATCAATTGGAAGCTGTCCGTACGCCTGAACTGCATCTGTGTGGAATAAAATTCCATGCTCCTTTGCGATTGCGCCAATCTCTTTAATCGGCTGAATTGTTCCAATCTCATTATTTGCAAACATAATAGAAATCAAAATCGTCTCTGGTCGAATCGCCTCTTTTAACTGGTCAAGGCGTAAAATACCATTCTCATCCACATCTATATATGTTACCTCAAATCCATTCTTCTCCAAGTACTCACATGTGTGTAAGATTGCGTGATGCTCAATCTTACTTGTAATAATATGATTTCCTTTCTTCTTATAAGCCTCAGCTGTAGCTTTCAAAGCCCAGTTATCCGATTCGGAACCACCCGCTGTAAAATAAATATCCTGCGCATTAGTATTAAGAGAATCTGCAATCTTCTCTCTCACATCAGTGATAACTTTTTTATTATCAGATGCAAAGCTATAAATACTAGATGGGTTTCCAAATTTCTCTGTAAAATAAGGCATCATTGCCTCCACTACCTCTTTTCTCGCTGGCGTAGTGGCAGCGTGGTCTAAATAAATAATCTTTTCCATACTCTCTATCTCCTATCCTTCTTAACTTTCACATGGTCTATCTATATTACTCATCTGTTCCATCTTATCGTTGTCCTCCACTAATTCGCTAAGCCAGATGGAATCGACAGTCTTTTGAATACTATCGTTAATTCTTTTCCAGACATACTTTGTCACACAAGAATTGGCACCGCTGCATTTTCCCTCTTCTCCTGTTATCTCAGAGCAGGCAACTGGAATCAAGTCTCCCTCCAAGGCTCTTAAAATCGCACCGACCGAAATCTCGCTCGCAGGTTTTGCTAAAATATATCCGCCCTGCGCTCCTCGGACACTTTGAATTAAACCAGCCTTTCTTAGCTTACCCAATAATTGTTCTAAATATCTTACTGTAATATTTTGTCTGGAAGAAATATTTGTAATAGAGACTGGTTGCTCCTTTCCATTATATGCGATATCCACCATCGCACGGAGTCCGTATCGACCTTTTGTTGATAATTTCATGCTTTCACCTCGATTACGGTTTGTAGAAAAACTCTGCTCTATAGTTATTTCCTTTGGGATTTTATATTGTTGTTTTAATTCCGATTAATTTAATCGGATATTCTTTTAGTATAATATCACTGAGCTTTCTTTCTGTCAACCTTTTTTTATGTATTTTGTGAAATACTAATATTCAAGATAAATGAAAGATAGGAAGAATGAAGAAAAATAGGAAATATGGCAAAAGATGAGGAAAGAGGTGGGGATAGGATGAATATGGAAAGAGACGCGAAAAGGAATGGGACTAGGATGAATATGGAAAGAGACGCGAAAAGAGGAGACAGGTATCTGCCCCTCAAACACGTTCGTTCCCACGATTTTTCGACATACGCCGATTTTTGCCGCCTCCCGCAAACTCGCACCTACGGCGCTCAAACAGTGCTCCAGCGGCAAAGCTAAGTATATCGAAAAATCGCTCCACTCTCTATCGTTTGTTGGGCAGATACCTGTCTCCTCTTTCCGCTGTGTATCGGCGAAGTATCAGTGGAATAATCTACTATAGTTCATGTAAAACGCAAACAGCTAAAGTACTATATTTCGGAAAACCTGCTGGGATAATCTACTATGGTTTATATAAAACTCACATGACTAACAATATAAATATATGGCTATTATCCATGAATATTTACAAGTTTTTTTTGCGTTTATTTTTACTTACAAAAAATCAAATTATATAGTAATCATCTCCGTAAAAAAAAGTTTAGAGTATCTTGCCAATACACAGCCAAGAGAGTCCGTCGATATCTCCTCGAAAAACGATAGAGAGTGGAGCGGTTTTTCGATATACTTAGCTTTGCCGCTGGAGCACTGTCTGAGCAGCATAGCTGCGAGTTTGCGGGAGGCGGCAAAAATCAGCGTATGTCGAAAAACCGTGGGAACGAACGTGTTTTTCGAGGAGATATCGACGGACTCTCTTAGCGTCTCCTCCCACTCCACCAAAACAACCCAACTTACAAAAATTTTATGCTATGATTGTCTAATATTAAATAGAAATCTTCCTCACTCTATGATATAATAAAAATAATTATTATATCATAGATATAGATGATATAAGGTAACTTATAAACTTTTTTAAATGAAAACAAAAGAAAAGTTTTTATCAAAGCGCGGAAAATGATAAATATACTATAGGGGAAGAAAAAGATGAAAAAGCAAAAATTTAATATCAATATCGGTTTTAGAAGAAAATTTAGAAAGACAAAACGCTCGGGAAAGATAGACTCTCTAAAAAGAAAGATTCGGACAATATATCATGATTTATCAACTGGCATGGTTATAAAGAAAATTTCTTGGAAACATATAGCTCTGACGATTCTTGCAATTGCAATTATCGCAGAAAATATTATTGTTATCAACAAAGTAGTTCACACGCAAAAAAAGGTGGAGACGAAAAATGAATTTATAGAACAGACAAGCGATACAACTAAAGAGGCTACTGCTACGACAAAGCAAGAGAAAGAAATTCCGTCTAAATCCGTTGAACTCACCTTTGTCGGGGATATTATGTGTCATAGACGTCAACTAGAGGATGCCTATGATTATACAAGTGGAACTTATGATTTCTCGAAAACATTTGAGGATGTAAAACCTTATCTAAAAAAAGCAGATTTGACAATCGGCAATTTGGAGACCGTATTTGGTGGTTCGGAATCAGGATACTCGGGATATCCGATGTTCAACACACCAGATTCTCTTGCCAAAACGCTTAAAAACGTTGGTTTTGACGTTCTTACGACATCCAATAATCATGCATATGACCAGGGAGAACATGGTGTGAGCAGGACAATCGATATTTTAGATGAGGCAAAAATTAGCCATGTCGGTTCCTATAAATCAGAAAAAGACAAAAATAAAATTTTAGTCAAACGAGTAAACGGATGGAGAATTGCGTTTGTCTCTTTCACATACGGAGTAAATGTAAATGTTCCAGAAGCAAAAAAGCATTTTAATTATTTAACAGAAAAAGAAATCAAAAGTCAAATGAAAAAAGCCAGAGCAAAAAAAGCAGACTGTATCATAGTGCTTCCTCATTGGGGAGAGGAGTACAGTACCACAGTGAGCGAAAAACAGCGAGATTTGGCAGAGCTTCTGATTAAAGAAGGAGCGGATATTATTATCGGAAGCCATCCTCATGTTCTTCAACAGATGAAAACGAAGGAGACCAAAGATAAAACTGGAAAGAAAAAAACAGTCTTTATCGCATATTCTATGGGAAATTTCTCCTCTAATCAAGTAAGAGAATACACCTTAGATGAAGCAATTGTGACATTAAAACTTAAAATGAAAGAAAGTGGATTAGTTATAGAAGAAGTAAATAGCCGACCAGTTTATATGGTAAAACCTGGTAATTTCTCCGCAATGAATCATTATCAATTAATCGATGTCTATTCCTATAAACACGAATACGAAAAAGATTCGACCGGAAAAAATCAATATTTATACAATACTCTACTAAAAGTCGAGGAAGATGTAGATAGAATTTTAAAGGGCAAGTGAACTACTCGGTAACAAGTTACTGAGCTTCCTGCTTCAACCACCGTTGCTTGACTAATACACAAAAAACTATACTGCAAGTCTTACACAATGTCCGCAGTCATAAATTTAGTCAGTAGTATAAGCATTAACCTATGGTATACATCATACATTTGTACCTTGTATATTTTCCTCCTCCGTCAACACAACCAGAAAAACATGCTCCTATACACAGCCTGAAAGACATACTCCCGTACACAGCCTGAAACACATGCTCCTATACACAACCTAAAACACATGCTTCCGTACACAGCCTAAAAGATATATTTCTGTACACAGCCAAGAGAGCAAACCGGTATCTGCCCTGAAAACGATAGAGAGTGGAGCGATTTTTCGATATACTTAGCTTTGCCGCTGGAGCACTGTCTGAGCGCCGTAGGCGTGAGTTTGCGGGAGGCGGCAAAAATCGGCGTATGTCGAAAAATCGTGGGAACGAACGTGTTTTCAGGACAGATACCGGTTTGCTCTCTTAGCGTCTGTCTCCATCTCAAATCTTCCTCTCTCCTAGCGTCTGTCCCCACCTCAACCTCTCTATCCCCCCTCGCTCTCTCAGCGTCTATCCCCACCTCAACCACTCCCTCGCCCTTTTAGCGTCTATCCCTCTCACTCCAAATACAACACTTTCTCCTCCTCAATCTGCAAGAAATCCGGCATTCCCCTTTCTTCAAGCTCCCCCCACCTATCCTGCTGCACAAACCAACAAATCTCTTCGTCTGTCTCACTCTTAAGAAAAAATTTCTTCTCAAACGGAAGGTCCGCCCTACTGCTAAGCCGAAACGGAATGCAATTTTTCCTTCTCTCTCCCCATACCGGAATAAAACCATGCGCACGATACCCAATATATTTTACATTATCTGGAATATCTCCATCCACATAAATCTCCGCTCTCCAATTTGGAATAGAAAAAGAATGCTTATCCTTCCTCTCAATCGGAACGATATTTTTACATCCAGTAAGACGAGCCGCCGCCACTTTTTTCGGATTTTGAAAAATTTCTCTCGTAGGTCCACTGCACATAATTTTTCCATTTTCCATAACAAAAAGCTCATCCGTAAACTGATAAATCTCATCTCGACTATGCGATACTAAGACAATCCTTCCCTCATAGTCACTTAGCATCTCCAATAATTCCTGTTTTAGCCTATCCTTTAGAAAACTATCCAGAGCAGAAAACGGCTCATCCAATAATATCATATCTGGCTCATACGCCATAATTCTTGCGAGTGCCACTCTCTGTTGTTGCCCTCCTGAGAGCTCTCCTGGAAGTCTCGCCTCTAACCCCTGAATCTGAAACTTCTCCATCATTTCTCTAGCCCGCTTTTTATTTTGTTCCCTCGTCCCCCTAAGTCCCGCCATCACATTATACTCTACCGTCTTTGTCGGAAATAGAGCATAGTTTTGGAATAGATATCCAATTTTCCTTTTTTGCGGCTTCTTATTCACTCTCTTTTTCGTGTCAAGCAAAACCCTTCCATCCACCTCAATATATCCCTCATCTACATACTCGACACCGGCAATCGTTTTTAACGTCATGCTCTTCCCACAGCCCGACGCCCCGAGTATGCCTATTCTCTTACTATCACTTTGCATTTCTATATCAAGTTTAAAATTATCAACTATTTTCTTTATCTTTATATTTATCGCCACTGACCTCACTCCAAATTTACTTATGGTTCGGATTTATAAAATCCCCAGTTTTTCCCCCAGACTTCTCACAGACATAAATATCTGAAATCTCCATCGCCCTATCCACGGCCTTGCACATATCATAAATTGTGAGCAGACAAATATTAACTCCCGTTAATGCCTCCATCTCAACGCCCGTCTTTCCGACGGTTTTTACCGTACAAGAAGCTATAATTTTATCTTCCTCCTCGCAAAACTCAAAATCAATCTCCACATTTGTAATATTTAAAATATGACAAAGCGGAATCAGCTCTGATGTTTTTTTTGCACCCATAATACCTGCAATTCTAGCGATACCAAGCACATCTCCCTTTTTCATATTCCCCTCTACCACTTTTTTATAGCATTCCCTTGACATAGAAATACTTCCCCTCGCCGTGGCAATTCGCTCTGTATCTTTCTTCTGTCCGATATCAACCATAATTGCCTCTCCAGTTTTGTTAAAATGCGTAAATTCCATCTTTACACACCCTTTCCAAATCCACAATTAGGGAAAGTACAGACTGGACAGTTAAGGCAAAGTCCTCCCTCACCGAGCACTTCAAAATCTTCCTTTGTGAGTATCTCATCTGTCAGCACTCTCGGAAGAACTAAGTCAAAAATCGTTCTCTTTGCATACATCACACATCCTGGAAGACCCATCACTGGAATTTTTCCATTTTTTCCATTATAGTATCCCAGTAAAAACATGGCTCCTGGAAGCACTGGTGCCCCGTAAGTCACCATATCTACTCCCGCATTTTTAATCGCAAGCGGCGTTTTATCATCAGGGTCTACACTCATCCCCCCTGTACAGATAATCATCTCGATTCCCTCCTCAATCATCTTTTGAATCTCGTCTGTAATCATCTCATGATTATCATCACAAATGATATGTTTTATAACTGGGACATTATATTCCGCCAATTTTTCAATAATAACCGGAGTAAAGGTATCCTCAATCCTCTTATAATAGACTTCACTTCCCGTTGCAATCACTCCGGCTGTTTTCGATGTAAATGGAAGAATCTCAAAAATCGGTGTCTCTCCTGCCACTTTCCTGGCACGCTCCATCTTTTCCTTCTCAATGACAAGAGGAATAATACGAGTTCCTGCAAGTTTATCTCCTTTTTTTACTGGAAAATCTCCGTGGCGAGAGGCAATCATCATCTCGCCGAGAGAATTCACTGCCCTTAATTTCTGACGGTCAATTTTTAATACACCGTCACAATCGGCAATCAGCTCGATTTTTCCCTCCTTTACCTCAGAGCCATGCATATGCTCTCCTTTGCAAATATCATATAAAATCATGGCTGCATCATTTTCGTGAAGCTTCGTCTCGTCATTTTCCCAGACATAAATATTTTCCTTCCCAACACTTAATAAAACTGGAATATCTTCCTCGGTAATAATATGACCCTTTCTAAAAACCGCATCCTTTGTGACACCCTTAATAATCTGTGTGATATCGTGACATAAAACCTGTCCCACTGCATCCTCTACTCTTATCTGTTTCACTGTATTTTCCTTCCTTTCTAAATCTATAGATGACGAATCAACTTCGCTAAATCCCTTTCTTATCTAATTAACTTTGCGCACATTCTCCTTCTGTCCCGCAGAGAATCCCAATTCCATGTGGAAGCTCTGGAATAATAAATTCTAAGGCTTCTCTCACTGCCTTTGGACTTCCAGGCAAATTTACAATCAGCGTCTTTTTTCGGATGCCTGATACAGCCCGACTTAGCATTGCCCTCTTCGTAATCGTCATAGAATAAGCTCGAATTGCCTCTGCGATTCCATTTGCCATGCGGTCACAAACTTCCTGCGTCGCCTCCGGTGTCACATCACGCTCTGCAAAGCCAGTTCCTCCAGTTGTCAAAATAAGATTCACCTGCCTTTGGTCTGCAAGCCTTATAAGCTGCCTCTTAATCAAATCTTTGTCATCGGGAATCAAGACAGTCTCTATCACTTCCCAGCCAGCCGCCTTTACCATCTCGCAGACAGTCGGTCCACTCTTATCCTCTCGCTCTCCCCTTGCTCCCTTATCACTCATCGTAATAACCGCAACTGTAATCGGACGGTCTTTTTCCAGCGGAAATACTGTAACCTTATCTCCAACTTGAATCCTTCCTCCCTCTAAAACCTCGGCAAAAATCCCCTCTCTTGGCATAATACAATCTCCCATTGTCTGATATATCTCACAGTGTGAATGACATTCCTTCCCAATCTGTGTCACTCTTAATAAAGTATCACCGACTGCAATTTTACTTCCAACTGGAATAGAGCAAAGGTCAAATCCCTCGATAATCAAATTTTCCCCAAACGCCCCAAAATCAATCTCGGCTCCTTTCTTCCTAAAATCTTCTATCTTCTCAAAAGAAAGCAAACTCACCTGTCTATGCCAATTTGCTGCGTGAGCGTCCCCTATTAAGCCCCAATTTTCCTTAAGTTCGGCAGTGGAAACCTCTGTTTTTTGAGTTCCCCTCTTCTTGCTTATACATATTCCCTTTACAATTCCCATCTCATCCTCCTATCTGCACCATTTTTTTTGACTCTGTGACGGCATCTGTCTTTTCAAAATTATGTTGCTTTGGTTTTTTTAAAACTGCCAGGCAAAGCTGTCTTTTAACATCCTCCCTACTTCCATATCTGACTGCCTGTTTTATATCCACATAATCCTCAAAACAAAGGCAAGGTTTTATCTGACCTGTGGATGTCAATCGGATTCGATTACAACTATTACAGAACTTTCCATGTATCGCATTGATAAATCCAATTGCACCTAAAAATCCTGGGATAGAATAATAGACTGCCGGTCCATTCCCATGCATATCTTTATCTTCTCGTATTTGTGGATATTTATCTCTTATTTTTTCTAATATCGTTTCATTATCGATCGGCTCGAAATCCTTTCCTAATCCAATCGGCATCATCTCTATAAAACGCAAATCCAGAGGGTATTTCTTTGCCAATAATATCATTTCTTCCCACTCATCCTCGTTTGTATCTCTCTGTAATACTATATTTATCTTCGTCCGAATTCCAATCTCACAGCATTTTCTAATCGCCCCCATCACTCTGTCAAATTTATCATATCCTGTAATCTGCCTAAATTTTTCTCTGTTTAATGTGTCTAAACTGATATTAATCGCATCCAGACCATTTTCTTTCAGCCTCTTTGCCATATCCGATAGAGCCACTCCATTGGTCGTCATTGTCACCTGCTCAATTCCTGGAATCTTCTTCAACCTTCCAATCAGTTCTACACATCCTCCTCTCACAAGTGGCTCTCCTCCTGTCACCTTAAGCTTTCGGATGCCAATCTTTGCCGCCTCCTCACAGATTATGACAATCTCCTCCAAAGTCAAAATCTCACTCATGGGCATAAACTCAATATCATCAGGCATACAATAGCGGCAGCAAAGATTACAGCGGTCTGTCAAGGAAATTCTCATATAATCAATTTCTCTCTCGTAATTGTCTCTCATATATCTGAAAAATCCTTTCTACCTTTTCTCTTGTCATATTATATTTTAATTTATCATATCTGCCAAAGTTTGTAAAATAATTTTCCCCAGCTTTGCCACCGTATATCTCTCCTGCCCCTCTTAAAAACTATCTCCACTTAACTACTCTAGTTTTTGGATGTTCTCCCAAAACCTCGAAAAAAATACCACTAAATGACACGGAATCTACAATCGAATTTCTTGTATCATATCCTAAAATTTAGTATACTAAGAGCAAGATAATATCCAGATAAATTATGGGGAGGAAAAGCATATGACAAATCTCGAAAAATTAACATTAGTATCCAATTACTATAAAATTATCCCAAAAGAATTTGACCCTTTCTATCATAAAATAAAGAAAAAAGGAGAAAAATTGGGACTTGGTATACAGTTTGTAGAAATCACATCTGACTTTGGTTTGAGAAGAAGTAAGATAGAAAAGAGATATGGCATTGAAATTACTGTACTCTCAACTTTAGAAAAGATAGACCCAAATCTATATGAACAAATGGCAAGAAAAATCGGCAGTGACAAGAAAAATTCTAGCTTGACTATCGCTCTTGGATACGGTCTTCGGAATATCAACGAAGGTCTTATCCCTGGCTCTCAGGGTGGAAGCATCGTGCTCGGAAGCCGCTGTTTTGTCAATAATCAGATTATGTTTGATATTATGGCTCACCGCTTTTTAGGTAAGGAAGCGATTCGCTATCGTCTCGGACATGAGATGCTCCATGAATTTGGATATAACGAAGCACAAGTAAAACAAATGCAAGAAAAATACTACAAAGATATTAAAAACTTGGAAAATCCAACTGTGGATTCTCTCTGGAATAAACTAGAGAGCGCAGAGATAGAACTTCGCCAGTCAATTGATAAGATTTTCGAGCCAGATTCCGAGGAATTCAAGTTATTGGAAAAAGCGATGCAGGCATTAGAGGAAAAGGGAGTGAATTTCAAGTTCAGCAAGATGACTATCTCTGTCAAGAATCCAGTCACAAAGCAGTGGACCAAAATGCCTCTTATCGGCTCGACAAATGAATATTTTCTGAGATTAATCGAGTCTGCTGTGCAAAACCACCTGGTAAACTAGATAAAAGGTCTGTAAAATATTGGAACGGATATTTTCTCTCATCACATAAGCAAATACATCCCACAAATTCCTCCAAATATTGCACAGGCAATTCCAAGTCCGACAAAGCTTCCAACGGGAAAATGAAAAAGCAAATACTCATAAAAATTACTCGACACAAATCCCGCTGCCAGGGAGAAGAAAGTTGGCAAAAAAATCGTTTTTATGACAGAGAATTTTATTTGCACAAGGGAAGAGATTTTCATCAAGTCAAGAAAGAGTAAAACGATATAGCTTGCAAGCAATCCCCACATATATCCCTTTATTCCGATAAGCGGAATAAGAAATAAAATAAACCCAATGCGGATAATAATGGAAACAAAATTATGCCAAACTGTCGTTGTCGCATAACCAAGTCCGTTTAAAATGCTAGAGAGACTCGAAGAAATATATAAAAAAGGACAGAGCAGGGAGAGAAGAAACAAAAGCTCCCCTGCCGTCTCATTTGAAAAGACAGTAATCCCCAGTTCCTTTCCATATAATAAAAATAAAAAAGCACTCATAATCCCGATACAGACACAAAGATGAATGCTCCGACTAGTCGTATGTGAGATTGTTTTTTGATGCCCCTTTACTTTGGCAGCAGAGATTGTCGGAAGCAACATAACAGATAAGGAATTCGTCAATGTCGCAGGGAAAAATAAAAATGGAAGTACCATACCTGTCAAAATTCCGTACAATTCAAGGGAGAGGGAGGAATCTTTATAAAAAAGCTTTAACATCGCTGGCATAAGAATCGCCTCCACGCTTTGGAGTAAGGTAAGTGCAAGCCGATTCGTTGTGAGTGGAATACTATCCTGCAATAATTCTTTTAGAAGGAATCTGCCGGAGGATACTTGCGTTGATATGGAAGCTTTTGGAAGTTTCTTCTGATAAATCAGATATTGATTTGCTGTATAGAAAAAGGAGACAATTTCTCCAATAACCATGCCATAAGCCGCTAAGATGGCAGAGGGAGAATCCGAAAAAGCCATAATAGAGAGCAGATAGATTCCAAGAACCCTCGCAATCTGTTCAAGCAACTGACTGACGGCAGACACAGCTGACTTCTTTAAGCCGAGAGAATACCCATGTAGACAAGATTTCATCGCAACAAAGGGCAGAGATAAAATGACAATCCGAAGACTTGCCGTGCAGCGAGGCTCTCGAATCAGATACGTACAGATTTGTGGGGCTAAAATATACATAAGAATACTCAAAATCAGCGAGAGGCTAAAACAAAAAACTATCGCCACCCTCATTAGTTTTCTCATACTCTCATAGCGATTTTGAATCCAAAGAGCAGATACCATTTTTGAAAGTGCAACCTGAATTCCACTGCAACAAATACTCATGCATACCATATAGACTGGGAAAATAAGCTGATAAATTCCGAGCTCTCTTGCTCCAATCAAATTAGAGAGATAAATACGATTATAAAATCCCAAAAATCTAGAGAGCAATCCTGCAATTGTTAATATTAATGTCCCCTTTATAATCTCATTCAAAAATGGCATAGTACACTCCAGAATAGATGAAAAATCATCAGTCTTATTTGAATGTATTTTTCTTATCTTAAATTTATTCCAAAAAATGATAAAAATGATGTCGGAGACAAAAGGTCTTTTGACCCCTATGATACCGAATTGCTCCGCACAATATGCTCCCGCAATTCTCAAAAATAGGGATGCCAGAAAATATGAAAAATTCATATTCCGACATCCCTATAATATGGTCTATTGTCTTAATTATTGGATAACTTTAATTGTCACGGATTTTGTCACCTTTCTTGAAGGGTATTTATTCTCTGTCGCAGTATAAGTAATCTTATAAGTTCCAGGCGTATTCAAATCAAGCTTTCCTGTCGTCTTTATATTTGTCTTATCAATCGCTAATTTCTTCCCCTGGTAATTCTTCAGGGAATCCACACCAATATAAATATTTCCTTTTGTTCCCACTTTTACAGTCTTATTCGAGACAGATAGTTTTACTCTTCTATCTTGTACTGTAATATTACTTATCTTTTGAGCAGAGCGTCCCGAATTGCCTGTGACATAATAAGTAACCTTGTACACACCTGTCTTTGTGCAGACCATCTTGCCATCCTTTAATCCGACAGCCTTCTTATCTGGTCCGACTACGGCAATCTTAATTCTGGAAGTAATATTCTTCCCATCTCTATCCTTTGCGGTGATACCTGCCTTTAAGTCCTGCGTTGTATTAAGTCCAACCGTCTTATTCTTCACTCCACTAAAAGTAGGATAAGAATTCAGTACAGATACTGTAAACTTCTTGGACGCTGTATTACCGTATGAATCTGTCACCTTATAAGTTAATGTGTACTTACCAAGCTTACTCGTATCCACCTTACCGCTCACCTTAATCTTCGAGGTGAGATTCACTCCAAGTCCACTCTTAGCGGTCACATACTGTAGGGCATTATATGTGCTGCCCTTCTTTACCTCTGTCTTTTTCTTGGAAGAAATCGTGATAGTAGGCGCCTTCTTATATGGATTCGCCTTATCTGGGTCTGTTGGGTCCCAACCCATCTTCTGGTTCGTAGGAACCTTATATGCCTTCGGCTTTCCAAGTGGTCCAGGGTTGCTGCTATTATAAATCGTTACCGTTGTTCCAAGAGGGCATTTGTCATAAATCCACTTTGCATCCGCCACAGTCAAACGGACACATCCATGTGACGCTGTCGTCCCAAGCTTATTATACTGCGCGTAGGACTGAGAGGACTTATCTCCATTGCGGTAATACCATACAGAATGGAATAAAAATCCCTTATAGATTCTTGTGCTATACTGACCATAGCTTGGTCCCATTAAAGTCGCCCAACGATACTTTGCCGGAGTCTTAAAAGTTCCAATCGGTGTGGCAGAACCCGTCGAACAAACCATCGCCTTAACTGGCTTTGTGTAGTTTCCCTTGGAATCCTTCGCATAGATTGTCACGGTATTCATTCTCTTGTTTACCTTGATAAGATAAGGATAACTAGCCGCTATGCTGTCTCCTTCCTCCTCTGTCTCACTCATATCCTGGTCTATGGATTCCTCCTGCGATGGATAGATTGCTGTGTCAACTCCATCCATTGGTTGATATGTAGTCGCTCTGGCGTCATTCGGCATGTATATCATGCATCCAAAAAAGAAAAAAAAGGATAAAACGCCAATCCATACTTTCACATGTTTTTTCATTTTTTCACTCCTCCTATTCTACTATAAAAACTCCCTCTTAAATAGTGATATAAAAGCTACTTCACGAAGCTTTTAATATAGCCTTAGTATACAAAATTTCCATTTTTTTGTAAAGTGTTTTCAAAAAACGCAATAAAATTTTAAGATTTTTTTCCTAACAAGAATTGACAAATTTTCTTAAATATAAGATACTAAATTTAAAATTTAGAAAGAGAGGAAATCATTATGATTTATTTTAATCACTTTAATTTTAATGTTTTAGACTTAGAAAAAAGCATTCAATTTTACAAAGATGCCATCGGTCTCACCGTTGACCGCGAGAAAAATGCCGACGACGGAAGCTATCGTATCGTATACTTAAAAGATGAGTCTACTTCTTTTCGTCTAGAACTCACCTACCTTGCAGACAGAAAGGAACCTTATAATTTAGGTGATGAGGAATTCCATCTCGCTTTTGTCACAGATGAGTACGACAAATTCCACAAAAAACACGAGCAGATGGGATGTATCTGCTTTGAGAATCCTTCCATGGGCATTTATTTTATCCAAGACCCTGACGGATACTGGATTGAGATTGTTCCAAAGAAAGATTATAATTAATATAATACCGGGGTCAAAAGTTCAAAAATCCGATGCAAGTTTGCTTGCAAGAGGATTTTTGAACTTGAAAACCGCCAAAAACATAAAGATGTCAAAGTAGTGATTCTTTCTCTTTTGATATTTCTTCTGAATCAGCTTACTTTGACATCCGCTTCTCTTGATACTCCACTGGCTAAAACATTCCATTTTCAATCACTTAAACCTTCTCTCATCGTTGCCTATACCAGCAGATATATCCATTTATTATCCAAACATCTCTTTCACTAATGCTTTATATTCTTGATATTCGTCCAACGAAGACAAATCTTTTAATGATTCCACAAGCGAGCGATAATACCAGCCCTGTTTTTCCTTGTCTTTCACACGAAATCTCTGCCAGAGTTCATCCCCCACCTGCTTATAATCTCTGACCATGGCTCTGATATTCGCTAATTTATCTGCAAGAGCTATATATTGTACCTCTTTACACTGGGTTTTTAAATGGTCAATGGTATGTTGCTTTCTCTCTGCCCATGTCTTTGTCTTGTCCTCACTCTCAGATGCAACCCAGTTCGCAATCTTCTCCCCAAATTCCTCGTAGATTTGCTCATATGTAATATCCGGACAATCTTCCAACGTATCATGTAAAATAGCTGCACTTATCACTTCCTCGTCCGTTGTAATATGGGATACAATCACTCCCACTTCCATCGGATGTACGATAAAAGGAATCTTCGTTCCCTTTCTTGTCTGTCCTGCGTGTGCATTCGTGGCAAATAAAATCGCTTTATTTATCATTTTTCTTCCTCCCAGCCTGTTCTCAAGAATATGGCGAAAAAAGCAGACATAGTGCTTTTTCCAAAAGAATATCAAAACTATGTCTGCTTTTCGTTATTACTTTTTATTAATCAGCTTCTTTTTGTAACTTTTCTAATAACTTAGCCTGCGCATCACTTGGCATCTGCTCATAGCGACTAAACTCATAAGAATATGTTCCACTTCCACCCGTCATAGAGCGAAGCACTGTCGCATATCCCATCAGACCTGACATTGGAATATCAGCTAAAATCTCTTGTCTTCCACCCTCTATTGGATTCATTCCAAGAACACGTCCTCTTCTCTTATTCAAGTCACCCATAACATCGCCTGTATTCGCATCCGCCACTACAACCTTCAAGGATACGATAGGCTCCAATAATACAGGATTTGCTTCCATAATCGCTTTCTTAAACGCTGTGATAGCAGCCATCTTAAATGCCATCTCAGAAGAATCCACTGGATGATAGGAACCGTCTACTAAAGTAGCGCTGATACCGACAACTGGATATCCAGCCAAAGGTCCCTTCTGACAACTCTCTGCAATACCTTTTTCAACTGCTGGGAAGTAGTTTTTCGGTACAGCTCCACCAAAAATTGTCTCCTTAAATACATAAGGCTTCTCTAAATCTCCTGATGGCTCAAATTCCATATGAACATCACCGTACTGTCCATGTCCACCAGATTGCTTTTTATACTTGCCCTGTACCTTTGCCTTGCCTCGAATCGTCTCTTTGTAGGCAATCTTAGGCTCTACGAGCTCAATCTCAACTTTATATCTATCTGCTAATTTGCTCTTTACTACATCCAAATGCTGGTCACCCAAACCATATAGTAAAGTCTGTCTATTCGCCTTATCATTAACCTCTCGAAGTGTCAAATCCTCGTCCATTAACTTCTTAAGAGCAGAGGAAATCTTATCCTCGTCTCCCTTTGTCTTCGCAATATAGCGAACGAATGTGTATGGAGTTGGCATAGGAGCCTTCTCGTACTTAATCGGTGTCGCCTTCGTCGAAAGAGTATCTCCCGTCTTAGAAATCGCAAGCTTAGCGATAGCTCCAATATCACCTGCATGTAGCTCTGCCACATCAAGCTGGTCTTTTCCCTTTAACACATAAAGCTTACCAACCTTCTCGTCTTGTTCCTTATCTGTATTATAAAGAGTCATATCTGGCTTTAGGACACCGTCACAAACCTTAACAAGAGAGAACTTACCTACAAATGGGTCTGCAATCGTCTTGAATATATAAGCGCTAAGTGGCTTACTGTCATCAAAGCTTGCTATGTACTCTTCCTCTGTCTTTATATTCACACCAGTAAACTGTGTGCTTGCCTTTGCCACTGGAGATGGGAAGTACTTCTCAATCGCAATCAAGAGAGCCTGTGCACCGTAGCTATTAACCGGTGAACCGATGAGCACAGGGATAACAGAACGGTCAATTACGTTATTGCGAAGTGCGATAGAAACTTCCTCCCTTGTAAATGGCTCGCCCTCGAAGAATTTCTCCATCAACTCCTCGCTTGTCTCAGCAACTGCCTCCATCAACTCTTCTCTGTACTGGTCTAACTCGTCCTCTGTTCCATCTGGAATCTCATACTCTTCGTATGTTCCGTCTGATTTATACTTACGACCTTCCATCTTAACTACGTTAACGAATCCCATGAACTTGCCGTCTTCTCTCAATGGAAGATGGAATGGCGCAATCTTCTTGCCGTGTTTTTCTTTTAATTCTTCGATAATCGCACCACAGTCTACATGCTCATCATCTACATTTGTAATGAATGCTATACATGGTATATCGTACTTCTCACAAAATTCAAACGCTCTCTCTGTTCCAACTTCGATTCCAGACTTTCCAGAGATAACGATGATTGCTGCATCTGCTACACTGAGTGCCTCATATACCTCACCTGAAAAATCAAAGAATCCTGGAGTATCGATAACATTAATCTTAATATTCTCATACTCAATAGGAATCAAAGATGCGTGGATAGAAAACTGTCTTTTTACTTCTTCTTTATCATAATCACTAATGGTTCCACCCTCTGCCACAGTTCTAAGACGCTTAATCATACCTGTAGCATATGCCATGCTCTCAACTAAAGCTGTCTTTCCACAGCCACCATGTCCTAATAAAACCACGTTTCTAATTTGATCTGATGCGTATACATTCATAAATAGTTCCTCCAATTCTAGTATTCTAGCAAGCTAGCCCTCGAACCTTCCCGCTAGTTTCAACGCTTATGAATATTCTACTAAAAATCGAACAAAATATCAAGTCTTTTTGGCAGTTTGCCAGATATTTTTTCTGTGTATTTTTTGTGTACTGCATTTTTTCGACAAAAATTCTTATTTTATTGATTTTTTTTGCGCATTATGAAATCTATCCCAAGCAACTAGGCAGATGGGGAAACTCGCTTGCCCAGATATAAAGATATTCTATCCTTTAAATTGTTAAAGTATTTGTTGACATTATACTGGCAAATGAGTAAAATAAATTTATGTGAAAAATTTAAAATTTAATATAAAGATACCAGGGTCAAAAGGTCTAAAATCCGATGCAAGCTTGCTTGCAAGAGGATTTTTGAACTTGGGACCCCGGTATCATATAAATTCCAAATCACTACATCGCGGCGTCTGCATTCGCAGATATATCAGTTTAGAAAGGAAGAAGGAAAATGACAACAGATAATTTTACGATTGGCTTTATCGGTCTCGGTCTAATTGGAGGCTCCATCGCCAAGACGATTCGCAGAGTTTATCCGAATTATAAATTAATCGGATTTGATATAAATAAAGAGACGTTAGAGACTGCCTATAGCGAGGGGATTTTACATGAAATTGTAGAGGAAGTAGGAGAGAAATTCTCTGACTGTAACTATATTTTTCTATGTGCTCCAGTCGCTTATAATTTAGAATACCTAAAAATTTTAAAACCATATTTATCCAATACTTGTATTTTGACGGATGTCGGAAGTGTAAAGGGTCCGATTCACCGCGCTGTACAAGATTTCGATATGGAGGAATATTTTATCGGCGGTCACCCTATGGTCGGCTCAGAAAAAGCTGGATATTCCGCCTGCACAGACCGCTTGATTGAGAATGCTTATTATTTTATTACACCTTCCAATAAAATCAACGACAAAAAGGTGACAGAGTTCATCCAATTTATCGAGGAGCTCGGTGCGATGACGATTTTATTAAAACCAGAAAAGCATGACGAATTTACCGCCGCCATCAGCCATGTGCCGCATATTGTAGCCGCAGAGCTTGTCCGCCTCGTAAAGGATACGGACACCGAGGACGGCATATTAAAGCAGTTGGCTGCCGGAGGCTTTAAAGACATTACTCGAATCGCCTCCTCCTCTCCGACTGTCTGGGAGCAGATTTGCTTTTCCAACTGTGAAAATATTAAAAAGCTTCTTCGCCATATGATTGCAAATATGCAAGATATTTTGCTCGCTCTCGAGGCGAATAAACACGGTGCTATCTATGATTTATTTGAAGAATCCAGCACTTATCGAAATTCTGTCCCTGACAATGCAGTTGGGCTTATGCAAAAAACATATGAGATTTTCGTGGATATTCCTGATGAGCCCGGAACTTTGGCATCCACGACGACATCACTCGCTCTGCACAATATCAATATTAAAAATATCGGCATTATCCATAACCGCGAATATGAGGAGGGTGTCCTAAAAATCGTTCTCTATGACGGAGAATCGGCACAGAAAGCTTATGACGTATTGACTAACCGCAATTATAAAGTTCATATTCGCAAATAAGACGGAAAGGAATGAAATATATTTATGAAATTTACAAAAACAACTGGACTTAGAGGAGTCATTACCGTTCCCGGAGATAAATCAATCAGCCACCGCGCTGTTATGTTTGGCTCTATCGCCAAGGGAATAACGGAAATCTCTGGATTTTTAAGTGGAGCGGATTGCCTCTCCACAATTCACTGTTTTCAAAAAATGGGAATTGAGATTGAACAGGAAAAAGAAAAAGTTTTTGTTCACGGAAATGGTCTTCACGGATTAAAAGCACCGACTGAAATTTTAGACGTCGGAAATAGCGGAACAACGACGAGATTAATTTCTGGTATTTTGGCGGGACAAGATTTTCCTTGTATATTATCGGGAGATGCCTCTCTTAACTCTCGTCCTATGAAGAGAATTATCACACCTCTTTCCATGATGGGATCTGATATTAAGAGTACGAATAAAAACGACTGTGCTCCACTTGAGATTACGGGCAAGCCGCTAAAGGGGATTGACTATCATTCTCCTGTGGCTTCCGCTCAGATAAAATCCTGCGTCTTGCTGGCTGGAATGTACGCAGATAAGGCTACCTCTGTGACTGAGCCAGAATTATCCAGAAATCATACAGAGATTATGCTTCGCTCTTTCGGCGCCGACGTAAAAAGCGAGGGAAAAACCGCCACAATTTTACCAAATCCAGAGCTTACCGCACAGCATATTATCGTGCCTGGAGATATCTCCTCCGCCGCCTTTTTTATCGTTGCAGGACTTATCACACCAAACTCTGAAATTTATATTAAAAATGTCGGTATCAATCCGACGAGAGATGGTATCTTGAAAGTTTGCAAGGCTATGGGAGCTGATATTACTTATGAAAATATTAGAAAAAATCAGGAACCGACCGCCGATTTAATTGTGAGAACAAGCAAGCTTCACGGCATAGAGATTGGTGGAAGTATCATACCGACTTTAATCGATGAACTTCCAGTTATCGCCTTACTCGCCTGCTTCGCCGAGGGAAAAACAATTATTAAGGATGCTCAAGAGCTCAAAGTAAAAGAATCAAACCGTATTGACCTGATGGCGACTCACCTAAATGCGATGGGCGCAAAGGTCACTCCGACAGAAGATGGAATGATTATCGAGGGTGGTATTCCTCTTCACGGTACCTCGATTCACTGCAAATATGACCATCGCATTGCCATGACTTTTGCAATCGCTGGATTAAACGCCGATGGAGAGACAGAGATTGTAGATAGTGAATGTGTGACTGTCTCTTATCCAAGTTTTTATAAAGATTTAGAGAGTTTGATGGCATAGAATATCCATCGTTTTTTATAAAAAAAGGGAGATATCGAAAAATGAACTTCTTGAATTTCTATTTTCCGATATCTCCTCTTTTTATTTTTCTTAAGATTTCTCTTATCGTCTTCTCCAAGTACTTCTAGTAAATAAAATCAAAATTGGAAAAATCTCCAATCGTCCTGCCAGCATATCCATAATCAAAACAATCTTCGATAAGATGCTAAAACCACCAAAATTACAAGTAGGTCCCACTGCCTCAAGTCCTGGTCCAATATTATTAAAGCAAGCCAAAACCGCCGTAATATTCGTCGTCATGGAAAATCCATCCAGTGAGATAACGACAAAACTAAGCACTATAATAATAACATATGCCGCCAAATAAGCATTCGTATTATCGATAATCTTCTCATCCACCATACGTCCATTATTCTTCACGACTTGAATTTTTTGCGGATACAAAATCTTGCGAATATTTCTTCTAAGACTCTTAAATACCAAAAGCATACGTCCACATTTAAATCCACCGCCCGTACTTCCTGCGCTGGCTCCAATCACCATCAAACAGACTAATATCGCCTTTGAAAAACTCGGCCATAAGTCAAAATCCGTCGTCGCAAATCCTGTCGTCGTCATAATCGTCGCAACCTGAAAAGCGGCATGTCTTATCGTCTCTCCAATTCCGCTGTATCCGAGACTTCCAGCCATATCTTTCAAATTCCACGTAATCAAAAGAATACTTACGAGTGCAATTCCAATATAAGCCCGAAATTCCTCATCCTTAATCACAGCTTTCACATGACCTGCAAGAATCAGATAATAACAACTAAAATTCACTCCAAAAAGCAGCATAAATATCGTACAGACATTTTGAATATATGGACTATAGCTTGCAATACTATCATTCTTAATTCCAAATCCACCCGTTCCAGCCGTTCCAAACGCCGTACAGACAGCATCAAATACGGGCATCCTTCCAATTAACAAAAATACAATATTCAATATCGTAAGCACAATATATAATATGTATAAAATTCTCGCTGTCTCTCGAATCTTTGGGACTAATTTCCCGACATCCGGTCCTGGACTCTCCGCTCTCAAAATATGCATCATAAATCCATTCTTTTTATTACTCATAGGGTCAAGTGCCAACAAAAATACTAATACTCCCATGCCGCCAAGCCAATGGCTAAAACTTCTCCAATATAGGATTCCCTTTGACAATACTTCCACATCTGACAAAATCGTAGAACCCGTCGTCGTAAATCCAGATACAATTTCAAAAAGAGCATCCAAATAAGATGGTATCTCTCCAGAAATATAAAATGGCAGACAGCCAAGAATACTCATAATAATCCAGCTAAGTCCGACACAGACTAAACCTTCTCTGGCATAAAATCCTCCCCTCTGTCCTCTGCAAAAAAAGATAAGGATAAAGGCTATGATTAAAATAACAGCAATACTCACGAGAAAGCCCTTCACCGCTTCGTTCTCTCCATTCATCAAGCTAATAAGAAGGGCTGGAATCATAAACACCGCCTCAATTAATATAACAAACGCTATAAAGCGTCCCATCATTTTATAATTCATTTCTTTGCACCTCAAATCAAGCAAAAATATCATTTAGTTGATAGATTTTCTTCTCTCCACTTGAGACGATAATAACCGTATCTCCAACCTCAAAGGAAGAACCTCCGTCTGGAATCTTCGTCTCTGTCCCATGGATAATACAAGAAACTAATATATTTGGTTTTAGCTTAATATTTCTCAAAGTCTCCCCGCAGTGCAATGCTTTCTCATCCACGCGAAACTCTATCGCCTCCACCTGGTCCTCGATAATCGAATGCACAGACTCCGCAGAGCCAGTCTGATTATCCATCGCCCTCACATACCGGACAATACTTTCACAGCAAAGCTCCTTCGGACTAATGATACTCCCAAGCGGTAGACTATTCGTCACTGTGTTCTGCTCAAGATGACTCATCTTTGTGATAATCTGAGGAATTTTATAATTATTTCCATAAAGGGCAATCACCATATTCATCTCATCTAATCCTGTCGCTGTGATAAGAGCATCGCATGTCTCCACTCCCTCACTCTCCAAAAATGTCGTGCTGCTGGCATCCCCATGTACAATATAACTCTCTGGCAGCATTTCTGCAAGCTCCACGCATCTATCGTATTTTTGCTCAATAATCTGAACTGTCACACCGCTTCGCTCTAGCTGCTGTGCGAGATAAAAACTCATACGACCGCCGCCACATATTATAATCCGCTTCGCCTTATGCGCAATAATTCCAAGATTTTTGAGCATAATCGTAAGCTCCCTCATCGTCGCTGTAACAAAAATATGGTCTCCTTCTTTTAAGATAAAATTTCCATCTGGAGTAATCGCTCTTCCCTTCCTTGCTACCGCACTCACCAAAACCTTTCCCTTGATAATCTTATATAAATCATTCAATGCAAGGTTATTTAACTTACTATTCTCATCCACGCGAAGCTCCACTATCTCAACTCTTCCCTTGGCAAATGTATCCCTCTTCAAAAATCCAGGAAACTTTAATAATCTCTCCACCTCTCTCGCAGCCTGCCGGTCTGGATTCACTACGAGCGAGAGCGCAAAAATATCTCTCATTTTATATACCTGACTTGAATATTCGGGATTACGTATCTTAGCGATTGTATTCAGTTTTGGATTCACTCCATGTGCTGTCATGCAGCTAAGTAAATTCACCTCATCCAACTGTGTCATCGCAATGAGCAAATCTGCATTCTCCACATCCGCCTGCAATAATACATTCATAGATGCGCAATTTCCCTGAACCGCCATAACATCATAGCGTCCCACCATATCTTCCAAAATATTTTGCTTTAAATCAATTATTGTAATATCATACTCTGCGGCACTTAGCTGTTTCACCAATAAGGCTCCTACTTTTCCGATTCCCGCAATTATAATCTTCATAAAACTTTTCCTCCGTATTTCCAAAATAGTATCAAAAGTTTTGCTTCTCCTGAGTCTACGAACAGTATAGCAGTTTCAATATTAAATGGCAAGTTACAACAAATACTTTCCAAGCCTTTTTCATCATTCCTTTCTCTTTCTTGTCTTTTCGTAGATATATCCTTTTACAAAAGCTTCAGATTGTCAAACAGTTTTTATTATTCTATATTTTTTCTCATCTATCTCCCTTGACAAATACCTCATGGGGGTATATCATATAATCATGGTACCCCCAAGGGGTATACATTTACTAGAAAGGTGTTGGAGATATTCTATGGAGATAAAAAAAGATAATACAGAATGTTGTTGCCAAAAGAAAAAACAGCGCTCTGAGCCAGAATACAAAGACTTAATGAACCGCCTCAAGCGTATCGAAGGGCAGGTGCGCGGGATTCAGGGAATGCTCGAAAAAGACGCCTACTGTCCAGACATTTTAGTTCAAGTCTCTGCAATTAACGCCGCATTAAATAGTTTTAATAAAGTATTATTGGCTAATCATATAAAAAGCTGTGTTGCGGATAATATAAGAGAGGGAAATGACGAGGTCATCGATGAGCTTGTCACAACCTTACAAAAATTAATGAAGTAATTATCTGCTCTGACAGACTATAAGGAGGAATCAATATGGAACAATATACAGTCACAGGGATGAGTTGCGCCGCCTGCTCAGCCCGTGTGGAAAAGGCGGTATCTGCCGTCCCTGGGGTTACAAGCTGTTCTGTCAGCCTTTTGACAAATTCCATGGGAGTGGAAGGGACGGCAAGCCCTGAGCAGATTATCGCCGCCGTCACGGATGCGGGATACGGTGCCTCAAAAAAAGGAGGTAATACCTCAAGTTCTACGGCGCCAAACTATGATGATATGTTAATCGACAGAGAGACACCTGCGATGAAAAAAAGACTCATCGCCTCTCTTTGTCTTCTCATCCCATTGATGTATGTCTCGATGGGACATATGATGTGGAATTGGCCACTTCCCGCAAGTTTTAGCGAAAACCATATCGCAATGGGATTATTTGAACTTCTATTCACAACAGTGATTATGGTTATTAATCAAAAGTTCTTTATCAATGGCTTTAAGGGTATCATACACAAGGCTCCAAATATGGATACCCTTGTCGCTCTCGGCTCTGGCGCTTCCTATATCTACAGTGTCTATGCACTCTTTGCCATGACAGACGCTCAAGTAAAAGGAGATATGACCGCCGTCATGCAGTATATGCATGAATTTTATTTTGAATCTGCCGCCATGATTCTCACACTTATCACAGTCGGTAAGATGCTAGAAGCCAGGTCAAAGGGAAAAACAACCGATGCACTCAAAGGCTTAATGAAATTAGCTCCAAAAAACGCCACCGTTCTCAAAGACGGAGTCGAACAGGTAGTGGGAATCGAGCAAGTTAGAATCGGTGACCATTTTATCGTGCATCCCGGTGAGAATATCCCAGTAGACGGTGTCATCATAGGAGGAAATAGCGCAGTGGACGAATCCGCCTTGACAGGCGAGAGTATCCCTGTGGACAAGGAAGTGGGAGACCTCGTATCTGCCGCCACCCTCAACCAATCTGGATTTTTAACCTGCGAGGCGACAAGAGTCGGCGAAGATACTACCCTATCCCAGATTATTCAGATGGTAAGCGACGCCGCCTCCACAAAGGCTCCGATTGCCAAGGTAGCTGACCGTGTATCTGGCATATTTGTGCCCGCTGTCATCGCCATCGCTGTTTTGACCATCTTTGTATGGCTTCTATGTGGACAGAGCTTTGGATTTGCCCTGGCAAGAGGTATCTCTGTGCTTGTCATCAGTTGTCCTTGCGCCCTTGGACTCGCCACTCCAGTTGCCATCATGGTAGGAAACGGCATGGGAGCCAAGCATGGAATTATGTTTAAGACAGCCGTCTCATTGGAAGAAACTGGGAAAACAGAGATTATAGCCTTAGACAAGACAGGCACCATCACAAAGGGAGAGCCGACCGTCACAGACACCGTGGCATCCCAATCTTCCAGCGAAGAAGAACTTCTTCTCGCCGCATACACATTAGAGAGAAAAAGCGAGCATCCTCTCGCCAAAGCAATCCTCTCCTACGGCGATGAAAAACAATTAAAAAAACAAGAAGTAGAGCAATTCCAAGCCCTACCTGGAAATGGACTGAGCGCTCTTTTGAACGGAAAAAAATTATACGGAGGAAATCTCTCCTTTATCCAAAAACATTGCGATATCCCATCAGATATAAATAAAAAAGCTCAGGAATTCGCAATGGAGGGAAAAACCCCTCTCTTTTTCGCCCTCGAGCATCGTCTTCTTGGAATTATCGCTGTCGCAGATGTCATCAAGGAAGACAGCCCAAAAGCAATCTCAGAACTTCAAAATATGGGAATTCACGTTGTTATGTTAACGGGAGATAACGAAAAAACAGCAAAGGCAATCGGTGCACAAGCCGGTGTTGACGAAGTAATCGCTGGCGTACTTCCAGACGAAAAAGAAGCAGTCATTCGCTCTCTTGCACAAAAAGGAAAAGTTGCGATGGTCGGAGACGGAATCAATGACGCTCCTGCTCTCACACGAGCTGATATCGGTATCGCCATCGGTGCTGGAACCGACATCGCCATCGACGCAGCCGACGTCGTCCTAATGAAGAGTCGACTAAGCGACGTGCCAGCCGCAATCCGCCTAAGCCGCGCAACCTTAAAAAACATACACGAAAACCTGTTTTGGGCATTCTTTTACAATATCATCGGTATTCCTCTCGCCGCCGGCGTATGGTATCCTATCTTCGGCTGGAAATTAAATCCGATGTTCGGCGCAGCCGCCATGAGCTTATCTAGCTTTTGCGTCGTCACCAACGCACTTCGACTTAATTTTTTCTCTATGTATAACGCAAGCAAAGATAAAAAATTAAGAAAAAACAAAAAAACCCAAGAGACTCTAAGGTTCAAAGAAGACCTTCAGATAAAACCAAATAACGAAAACAAACAAAGAAAGGATGAAAAAACTATGGAAAAAACTATGGAAATCAAAGGAATGATGTGTGAGCACTGTGAGGCAAGAGTGAAAAAATCCCTCGAAAAACTCGATGCAGTAAGTGAGGCTATCGTCAGCCACGAGGCTGGAACTGCCATCGTCAAATTAAACGAAATGATTGACGATGATATCTTAAAGAAAACAGTCGAAGACCAAGACTACGAAGTAATCAGCATCAACTAATCTTTTCTACCTAGGTGAATTATCCATCACCTAAGATATAAAAAAGCTAATAAAAACTATTATAAAATTAAACTTTATATTTTATTTCAAACAAAAACTGTCGCAAATATAAACTTTAATCAATTTATTCTGCGACAGTTTTTCTCTCTTCTTCACTCTTCCTCCCAAAAAAGCTCGTCTAAAGTTTTCCCAAGTGCCCGACAAATCATAATACAAAGCTTAATAGTCGGATTATAATCTCCCTTCTCAATCGCATTAATCGTCTGTCTCGACACTCCAACTATCTTCGCAAGCTCCGCCTGTGATAAGTCCAAAGCCGCCCTAGCCGACTTCATCTTCAAATTCTTCACTCTACATCTCCTCGCTCCTGCAATATCTCATGAATATAAGCCATAACTGGAATCGAAATAAGCAATATACCTAAAATTAACTGAATATTAGAAAATCGTTGAAACTCATCCAAGCTTTGGTGGTCCAGTATTCTCTTTATTCCAGCAAACAAATTTACAATTCCAATAACAACACTAATAAAAATCATATTCTTTCCCTTGGCAAATGGAGCAAAGTATGCATCCTGAAAAATACAAGTTCCACTCACAATAAATATCGCAATTGACATAAAAATCACAGTTTCTGCCATCGGGGTTGCCCAATCAATATTTAACACTTCCTTTACTATGCCATTTAATACAATCCCACAGATTAAAGTAAAAAATCCTCTCTTATACGCCAACCCTCTTACTCTTTCCTGTCTCTCATCATACTCCATATTTTGTCCATATACTTTTCTTCTTAACTTTAATCCAATCGCAAACAAAATGATGTATATAAGAAAAAAAGAACCCACTGCAATTATTCTATCATCTATTGTCATAACCATCCCATCCTTTCATTCATCTTACTATTCAGGTCATCAGTTATACTAAGTCACTTTTTCTTTTTGCTCCTTATCATCAGCAGAAATATCCCTGCCACAATAAGTACAGCTACTATAAGAAATATATTAATTAACGTTAACATCTCCTCTCCCTTCTCTAAACCATATTTCTTCTTTTGATAGTTTTATTATACATACAGCCTTACATTTTGTCAATTATATTTTACATAAAGTTTTATTTTTTTGATATAATGTCGTATCAATTTTTTCTTTAAATCTTTCTAATTGCTTACAAATCTCCAACGATTTTCAGATTTGCTTGCATTGTATCGTTTTGTAAAGTATACTTTATGGAACAATTAGTTTTAAGTGAGGGGGAGATATTAGGTAAATGGGAGGAGACGCTGATAGAGGAGAGAGGTATATCCCCCTCAAACACGTTCGTTCCCACGATTTTTCGACATACGCTGATATATGTCGCTTCCCGCAAACTCGCAGCTACGCTGCTCAAACAGTGCTCCAGCGACAAAGCTAAGTATATCGAAAAATCGCTCCACTCTCTATCGTTTGCGGGGGATATACCTCTCTCCTCTATCAGCTGTGTATTGGCGAAACTTAAGTGATTCGTATGTTATTGCTTGAGAAATAGAAACTTAGATGATTCGTATCTTATTGCTTGAAAAACAGAAACTTGAATGATTTGTATATCATTGCTTGAAAAATAAAAGCTTGAATGATTTATATATCATTACTTGAAAAATAAAAGCTTAAATGATTTATATATCATTGCTTGAAAAATAAAAGCTTGAATGATTTATATATCATTACTTGAAAAATAAAAGCTTGAATGATTTATACATCATTACTTGAAAAATAAAAGCTTGAATGATTTATATATCATTACTTGAAAAATAAAAGCTTGAATGATTCGTATCTTCAATTAGTCTTTTGCATAAAATTGTATAAATTTATAGGAAATTAATGTAACAAGACACCTTTTTACAACTTTTGAACTTTTTTAAACCCCGATAAGATATAGTTTTCCAATATCTTTATTAAGATAGCACTATTTTTGACAATTTTGAGGAATTTTCATTTTTGAATTATGACCATAATTTATATTATATGAATACTTACAGCTCATTTTGATATTTTAACAATCTTAACTGTAACTATAGGTATGTGTTTACAGGCGATTTATATTGTTTTGACTTTTCAACTATAACTATGTTTTTACGGACACTTTAGACTATTTTAAATTTTCAACCGTAACTATAGCTATATTTTACAGGTACTTTAGACTATTTTGACTTTTCAACCGTAACCATAGCTATATTTTACAGGTACTTTAGACTATTTTGACTTTTCGACCGTAACCGTAGCTATATTTTACAGGCACCTTAGACTATTTTAACTTCTCAACTGTAACCGTAGCTATATTTTACGGGCACTTTAGACTATTTTGACTTTTCGACCGTAACCGTAACTATGTTTTTACGGACACTTTAGACTATTTTAAGGTTTCAACTGTAACCATAGTTATTTGCATTTGCATTGGCTTGCATTCTTATTTCAAGCTACTAAAGACAAAACATGAAATTAGTCAATAGATACAACATAAATACAACTTGGTATCAATTTATGCAGTTTCTGAAATTTCCTCGAAATTGTCAAAAATAATGCTATCTTAATAGGGATATTAAAAAACTATATCTTATAGCATTTAGAAAAATTAATAGGATTTAGAAAAGTTAAAAAGTTATAAACTAGTGTTTAGCAAAATAAAAAATACTTCTATAAAGAAAAGAATACTAATACTCTACTATCAACCCAATAGAATAGCAAGTTTATAGCGTTTCGCCGATACACAGCAAAGGGAGCAAGGGACTATGTCCTCTGAAAACGATAGAGAGTGGAGCGGTTTTTCGATATACTTAGCTTTGCCGCTGGAGCACTGTTTGAGCGCCAAAGGCGCGAGTTTGCGGGAAGCGGCATATATCAGCGTATGTCGAAAAACCGTGGGAACGAACGTGTTTACAGAGGACATAGTCCCTTGCTCCCTTTGCGTCTATCTATCCCAGGATGCAGGACTGGTTGTCGTTGTGGCGGCGGGAAATAATTGCTCCCTTTGCGTCTATCTGTCCATCTCCCTCCCCCCAAAAATTATCATTTTAGAAAGGAAGATTTATATGGAAAAAGAATTTTTTGAAGGACTAGAAAGTTTTATGAAGAACATATCCGATTGGATTCCCTCCGAGGACACTGTTCTCAACCTACTAAAAGCCGAAGGAGAAGTCCAAAGCCTAAAAACTCAAATCGAGCAAAGCTACTCCACTCTCGGCAAAGAAGCTGAACAACTATACGGTCTTGATAACCTCGGAGAAACTGGAGAGAAGTTAAAAACCTTACAAGAAAAATTAAAACAGGCAGAGGAAACCCTCTCTGCACTCAAAGAAAGCTCAAAAAAAGCCTCTCACCAGAGCGCATCCCAAACTACAACCACTGCTACAGAAGACGACGAGAGAGAGACAAATACATCAAATTCTTCACAGGCAAATACAGTGAAAAATCAGTTTTGCACCTCCTGTGGAAATAAAATCACGCCTGGAGATTGCTTCTGCGGAAAATGTGGTGCCAAACTAAGATAAGCTATCATGAACCGTAAACCGACTAATACTAAGAAATAAGGGGATATCAAACTTACCTTTGATATCCCCATTATCTTTTATCTAACTCATTTATCAATTTGTTTTTATTATCTCATTCATTTTTACCTAATTCGTCCTCGTTATTTTCAATCGAATCTATTGCCCCTATTCGGTCTTCTATAATGCCTTAATTCTCTCCATTGCAGCGATTGTATTTTCACGAGAACCGAATGCAGTCAGTCTGAAATATCCCTCACCGCTTGGTCCAAATCCTGAGCCAGGAGTTCCAACTACATTTGCCGTCTCCAGCAAATAATCAAAGAATTCCCAAGATGTCATCTTATCTGGAGTCTTTAACCAGATATATGGCGCATTCACACCACCGGATACCGTGTAGCCGGCATTTTTTAATCCCTCATAGATAATCTTTGCATTATCCATATAATATCCAACCTGTACTTTTAACTGCTCTTTTCCCGCATCAGAGTAGACTGCCTCTCCGGCCTTTTGAACGATATATGGAGCTCCGTTGTATTTTGTGCCGTGACGTCTAGCCCAAAGTGCATGTAAAGCTGTTCCATCGACTACTAAATCTTTTGGAATTACTGTAAAGCCGAGACGAACTCCTGTGAATCCCGCATTTTTAGAGAAGGAGCGAAGCTCAATTGCGCAAGTTCTCGCTCCCTCGCATTCATAGATGGAGTGAGCTATATTATCCTCAGAAATATATGCCTCATAAGCTGCATCATAGATAATGATGGCGCCAACTTTATTTGCGTAATCTACCCATTCTTGAAGCTGTGCTTTTGTAATTGTCGCGCCAGTTGGGTTATTTGGGAAGCAAAGATAAATGATATCTGGCACTTTCTTTGGAAGGTCTGGGGCAAAGTTATTATCTGCGGTACAAGGCATATAGATAACATCACTCCATGTCTCTGTCTTAGGGTTATAAGTTCCAGTTCTTCCCGCCATGACATTGGTATCTACATAAACGGGATAGACTGGGTCACAAACTGCAATTTTATTATCTACAGAGAAAATCTCCTGAATATTTCCAGAGTCGCATTTTGCACCGTCAGACACGAAAATCTCATCTGCCGCGATATCGCAGCCTCTATCTGCATAATCATTTTTTGCGATAGCATTTCTCAAAAACTCATATCCTAAGTCTGGAGCATATCCCTTAAATGTGGCTGCATCCGCCATCTCGTCTACTGCGCTATGCAGAGCATCGATAATCGCTGGAGCAAGTGGCTGTGTCACATCCCCGATTCCGAGACGAATGATTTTTTTATCTGGATTCGCCTCTGTATAAGCCGCTACTTTTTTTGCAATTGTAGAAAATAAATAACTTCCTGGAAGTTTTAAATAATTGTCGTTAATTTTTACCATTATGCTTATCCTCCTGTTTTTTATCTTAAAATACCAGCATTTTAAAACTGTATTCTTATGAGTTGTCCTACAAAAGACCTTTTGACCCCAACTTCATTTTAATTGATTGCTTGGTCACAAAATACTCCATCAAATACAACTGCTGCTGGACCTGTCATATAAATATGATTTGTCTGTCTATCCCATTTGATAATCAAGTCTCCTCCGAGTAAATGTACTTTTACCTCGTCTTTTGTTTTGCCGTTTAGAACGCAGGCAACCGCCGTGGCACAGGTTCCCGTTCCACATGCCATTGTCTCCCCTGTTCCTCTCTCCCAGACGCGCATATTCACTTCATTTTCACTTAAAACCTGTACGAACTCTGCATTGACACGTCTTGGAAATCTCTCATGTGACTCAAACTTTGGTCCAATTTCCTCCAATGGAAACTCTGCTGTAGAATCTACAAAAACTACACAGTGTGGATTTCCCATTGAGACGCAAGTCATACGATATGAGCTGCCGTCCACAATGATTTCCTCGTCGATTGCCTTCTCATTCTCAGAGATAACTGGCACGTTTGCCGCAATAAGCTCTGGCTCTCCCATATCCACTGTGATCATCTGTACTTTTCCATCCTCAATCTGGAATTTCAAATACTTAATACCGGCCAATGTCTCAACAGAAACCTCATCTTTATCGGTTAATCCATAATCATAGACGTATTTTCCGACACAGCGGATACCGTTTCCACACATCTCGGACTGGCTTCCGTCGGCATTATACATATCCATACGAAAATCTGCCTTATCCGATGGGCAGATGAGAATTAATCCGTCAGAGCCAACTCCAAAATGGCGATTACTCACCTTCACTGCCAGCTCACTTGGATTTTCCACTTTCTCCTCAAAACAATTAATATATACATAGTCGTTTCCGCATCCATGCATCTTCGTAAACTTCATACCTCTCCCTCTTTTCTATATCTAAAAAATCTAAAACTAAATTCCTGACAGTGGAATCCAATGATGTTGGAATCAAAAGGTCTTTTGACCCCTTTGATACCAGATTGCTCCGCACAATATGCTCCCGCATCTACGTTCCACTCTGGTCGACGCTAAACGGGCGTCACTGGCGCCAGCGCCTTCAAAAACATTCACTCTAGCTGGTGCACGGGATTTTCATCATAATTGAAAATCCTTAATACCATCTGTGCTGTCTCAACTAGGTTCGTTCCATTATCCATACTCGTCTTTTGTAAATATCGATGAGCCTCCTCCTCTGTCATTCCTTTTTGTATTTCCAATAATTCTTTTGCATTATCTATAATCAAAATCTCTTCCTTACTTCTCTGTCTCGGCTTTGCTCTTCTCTTCTTTCGTTTTCTTCTAAGAGAATCTATCAGCATATTCATTGTCTCAAGTAAATCGTAAACCTTCATCGGCATAGAAAGATATACGATATCATCTGTTTTTATATCCATATACCGAGCACTTGATGCGATAACAACCATCTCAAAAGTCGTCGGGAGATATTCCCTTAGCTCATCACAGAGCATATCGGGAAAGCGATACCCACATACAATAATACCATCCTCGCATTCTTCTATCGCCTGCAATGCCTGCGCACCTGTCGTACAAAGAGCCGTAACTTCTATTCCGCTCCGCATGAGCAAACTTCTAATATGTTTTGCATTTTCTAACTTTGGGAACACAATGATTACGTTAATCAAATTCTCACCACCTTGCTCCTCCTACCAACTTGTTCCCTGATATACTACTAAATATGATAAAGGTATTCTTTAATCTCCCAATCTGTCACCTGTATTCGGTACGCTTCCCACTCTTTTCTCTTTGCTTCGATAAATTTGCGAGCGACATCTTCCCCGAGGACACCCATCAATAATTCGTCCTGCTCTAAGGCGTCTGCCGCCTCGATTAAATTCAGAGGAAGTTTTTCCACACCAACTTTTTTTCTCTGTGCATCTGTCATCTCATAAAAATTACTGTCAATTCTATCTGGAACTTCTAGTTTATTCTCAATTCCGTCGAGTCCTGCTGCCAGGCAGCATGCCAAAAGTAAATATGGATTCGCCGCTGGGTCTGGACTGCGAAACTCGATTCTCGTCTCTGCCCCTCTCGGTGCTGGAATACGAATCAGAGGACTTCGATTAATACAAGACCATCCAATATCTATCGGTGCCTCATATCCAGCTACCAATCTCTTATAAGAATTGACGATTGGATTACCAATCAAACTTATCGCCTTGGCATGTTTTAAGAGTCCCGCCATAAAATGATAACAATCCTCACTAAGTCCAATCTCGTCCTTTGGGTCTGCAAAAATATTTTTCTTATTTTTAAATAATGACATATTGATATGCATACCAGAACCATCCACGCCAGTGATTGGCTTTGGCATGAAGCTTGCATAAAGACCATGTCTCTTGGCAATAGATTTCACCGCAAACTTAAATGTCTGAATATTATCCGCCGTTCTCAGGGCATTATCATACTTAAAATCAATCTCATGCTGGGCTGGAGCTACTTCATGGTGGGATGCCTCAATCTCAAATCCCATACTCTCAAGTGTGAGCACGATATCTCTTCTCGCATTCTCTCCAAGGTCAAGTGGAGCGACATCGAAATAACTTGCCTTCTCGTGAGTGACTGTCGTCGGCATACCGTTATCGTCTGTGTGGAATAAGAAAAACTCACATTCTGGACCCACATTAAATGTATATTCCATCTTCGCCGCTTTTTTTAATACTTTTTTCAAAATATATCTTGAGTCTCCCGTAAATGGAACTCCGTCTGGGCGATAGACATCACAAATCATTCTCGCTACTTTTCCAACCTGTGGTCTCCAAGTTGCAATCTCAAATGTATTCAAATCCGGATAAAGACACATATCGGACTCCTCGATACGCGCATACCCATCGATGGAGGAGCCGTCAAACATGCATTTATTATCTAATGCCCTCTCTAGCTGGCTCGCAGAAATCGCTACATTTTTCAATGCGCCAAATATATCTGTAAATTGAAGTCGAATAAACTGAATATCTTCATTTTCTACTCGGTCGATGATATCTTGTTTCGTATATCTTTTCATTCTCTACTCTCCTTATTTCCATCTGCAAATGTCTATCCATCCAGTTAAAACAAACTATCTGCATAGACATTTGCCGGAAGTTTCATCATAACTATATCTTTGCGATATCAATTAAGGACAGCTCTTTATGTGGGCTTTCCAAGCTAGTAAGCAAAGCATTCGCTGTGTCAAGAGAGGTAAGACAAGTCACTCCTGTCTCAATCGCATGACGACGAATTAAAAATCCATCTCTGCTCTTATCAACACCCTGTGACGGTGTATCGATAATAAGGTCAATCTCATGGCTTAAAATCAAATCCAATAAGTTCGGACTCTCCTCCTCAATCTTATTAATATGCTTTGCAAAAACTCCGTTTTTATTTAGAACCTTACAAGTACTCCTTGTGGAATAAATCTCATATCCAAGTTCTTGGAATCTTCTTCCCACCTCAACTGCCTCTAATTTATCAGAATCTTTTACTGTCAAAATCATCTTTCTATGCTTTGGCAAATCGATACCAGCGCCTAAAAATGCCTTATAGAGTGCCTCGTGGAAATCCTTCGAGATTCCAAGACATTCGCCCGTGGACTTCATCTCTGGTCCAAGGCTAATCTCCGCTCCCTTTAACTTTTCAAAAGAGAATACCGGCATCTTAATCGCAATATACTGTGATTCTTCTTGTAATCCTGGTTTATAACCAAGGTCTTTTAATTTTGCGCCTACCATTACCTTCGATGCAAGGTCCACAATCGGAATTCCGGTCACCTTGCTAATATAAGGAACTGTACGGCTGGAACGAGGATTTACCTCAATAACAAATACTTCATCTTGGTATACAATGAACTGGATATTAATCAATCCAATCACATGAAGAGAATATGCTAACTTCTTTGTATAGTCCTCGATAACACGCTTAATCTTTGGCGTCAAGCTCTGTGCCGGGTACACAGAAATACTATCTCCTGAGTGGATACCTGCTCTCTCCACATGTTCCATAATACCAGGAATAATAATATCTTCTCCGTCACAGACCGCATCTACCTCTACTTCTTTTCCCATTAAATACTTATCAATGAGAATTGGATGCTCCTGAACCTGACGATTAATAATCTCCATAAACTCAATGATATCCTTATCAGAGATAGCAATCTGCATTCCCTGTCCTCCCAGAACATAGGAAGGTCGAACTAAAACTGGATATCCAAGCTCATTTGCCGCCTTGAGAGCTTCCTCACAGGAAAATACTGTCGTTCCCCTTGGTCTTGGAATACAGCATTCCTCCAAAATTTCATCAAAAAGCTCTCTATCTTCCGCCGCATCTACATTCTCAGCACTTGTACCAAGGATTTTTACTCCCATCTTCATGAGGTCTTCTGTAAGCTTAATCGCTGTCTGTCCACCAAACTGCACAACGGCTCCGTCTGGCTTTTCTAGATTCACGATATTTTCCACATCTTCCGCAGTCAATGGCTCAAAATAAAGCCTATCTGCGATATCAAAGTCTGTGCTCACTGTCTCTGGATTATTGTTCACAATAATTGTCTCATAGCCGCTCTCCTTAAATGCCCAAACGCTATGTACGGAACAATAATCAAACTCAATTCCCTGTCCAATTCGGATTGGACCTGAGCCAAGCACCATAACCTTCTTTTTCCTGTGATTTTCCTCAATCTCGTTGAATCCACCGTAGCAAGAGTAATAATATGGAGTCTGCGCCTCAAACTCAGCCGCACATGTATCTACAATCTTATATGCTGGCTTAATTCCTGCTCTCTTTCTCTGCTCTTTAATCTTGGCCACATCTTTTTTCACAAAACGAGCAATTACTTCATCTGGGAATTCTAATTTCTTTGCCTCAAATAAAAGCTCATCCGTTAATTCCTCGGTATTCTTTAATTTTAACTCCATTTCTACCAGGATTGCAAGCTTATCTATAAACCAACGGTCAATTTTTGTA
This sequence comes from Blautia sp., assembly GCA_030841965.1. Lineage (GTDB taxonomy): Bacteria > Bacillota > Clostridia > Lachnospirales > Lachnospiraceae > JAUUSJ01. The sequence goes on along the minus strand of JAUUSJ010000001.1, from coordinate 73,956 downwards.
ATCTCGTGAATCTCCTCTTGAGAGATTCCTCTTCTAAGCGCCTCGGCAATCGCATAGATTCTCAAATCATCCACCTTATATAATCTATGCTCTAACTCCTCGTATGTCAGGCTGTCAAATCCGCCGTGGTCTAAGCAATCCACATGCTGCTCTAGGGAACGAATCGCCTTCATAAGCGCACTCTCAAAATTAGAACAGATGCTCATAACCTCGCCTGTCGCCTTCATCTGTGTCGTCAACGTTCTCTTTGCCTGAATAAACTTATCAAATGGAAGTCTAGGAATTTTTACAACACAGTAATCGAGCGCTGGCTCAAAGCTTGCGTATGTCTTTCCTGTAACTGCATTTTTAATCTCATCTAGTGTATATCCAAGCGCAATCTTCGCTGTTACTTTCGCAATCGGATATCCTGTCGCCTTTGATGCGAGTGCGGAGGAACGGCTGACACGAGGGTTTACCTCGATAACACAGTACTCGAACGATTCTGGGTGAAGCGCAAACTGCACATTACATCCACCCTCCACATTTAACTCCGAAATAATATTCAATGCCGATGTACGAAGCATTTGATATTCTTTATCGCTAAGCGTCTGGGATGGAGCCACTACAATACTGTCACCTGTGTGGACACCGACTGGGTCCAAGTTTTCCATATTACAAACGGTGATACAAGTTCCGTTTGAGTCGCGCATTACCTCGTACTCAATCTCCTTCCAGCCAGCGATACATCTCTCAACGAGAACCTGACCCACACGGCTTAGGCGAAGACCATTTTCCAAAATCTCAATAAACTGCTCCTCATTCTCGGCAATTCCACCGCCACTGCCGCCGAGTGTATAGGCTGGACGAAGTACAACTGGATAGCCAATTGTCTCGACAAACTTTAGACCATCCTCCACATTTTCTACGACCTCACTCGGTGCAATCGGCTCATGAATCTTCTCCATCGTCTCCTTAAATGCAAGTCGGTCCTCCGCCTTTTTAATCGTCTTTGCGGATGTTCCAATAAGACGAACATCATTTTTTCTCAGGAAACCTTCCTCGTCCAATTCCATCGCAATATTAAGAGCTGCCTGACCGCCAAGTGTTGGAAGTAAGCTATCTGGTCTCTCTTTTTCAATTAACTTCTTTACTACTCTTGCAGTCAAAGGCTCAATATAAACCTTATCTGCAATATCTTTATCTGTCATAATTGTCGCTGGGTTTGAGTTGATAAGTACAACCTGAATTCCTTCTTCCTTTAGGGAACGACAAGCCTGTGTGCCAGCGTAGTCAAACTCCGCCGCCTGTCCAATGACAATCGGTCCTGAACCGATTACTAATACTTTTCTTATATTTCTATCTTTAGGCATTATTGGGACACCTCCATCATATTAATAAATTCATCAAATAAAAATGCTGTATCGACAGGTCCTGGACTCGCCTCTGGATGGAATTGTACGGTCTGCACATTCTTTCCTAGATAGTGAACTCCCTCCACTGAACCGTCGTTTACATTAAAGAAGCTGACTTCTGCAATCTTTCGGTCCAGACTATCCTCTTGTACTACATATCCATGATTCTGTGAGGAAATATAGACGCGACCTGTTCTGACATCCTTTACCGGATGATTCGCTCCGCGGTGTCCCCATTTCATTTTTTTAGTATCTCCTCCGTTTGCAAGTGCCATAAGTTGATGTCCAAGACAGATTGCAAAAATTGGAATATTCGTCTCAAATAATTTTTTTAATTCCTCAATAATCTCCACACAGTCCTTTGGATCTCCAGGTCCATTGGAAAGCATAATTCCGTCTGGAGAATCCGCCAAAATTTCCTCCGCCTTCGTGTAAGCCGGATAAATTGTCACTTTACATCCTCTTTTATGAAGAGATTTTGCGATATTTTTCTTTGCACCCAAATCTAAGAGAGCTACATGATAACCATCGTTATCTAAAATCTGCTTTTCTTTGCATGTAACCATTCTCACGACACCCTGAATCTTATAAGCCCTAATCTTCTCTAAGGCTTCCTCTAGGACAAAATTTTCATTTGTCGTAATCATACCATTCATTGTTCCTTTATCACGTAAAATCTTTGTCAACGCTCTTGTGTCGATTCCCTCGATTCCTGAAATATCCCACTCCTTTAAAAATTCATCTAACGACTGTTCATTTCTAAAATTGCTCGCAAGTCTGGACATCTCATGCACGATAAATCCCTGACTCCAAGGTCTTATCGCCTCCATATCTTCCCTCGCAATTCCATAATTTCCAATGAGCGGATACGTCATCACAACTGCCTGTCCAGCATAGGATGGGTCTGTCAATACTTCCAAATATCCTGTCATAGAAGTATTAAAAACAATCTCGCTCACTTTCTCCGTTGTAGAACCGATACTCTGTCCCTCAAAAATATTTCCATCTTCCAGTATTAGAAAAGCTTTCATTTTTCTTATTTCCTTTCCTAGTTATAGTTATCGTAATATAACGTAACGATTCAGAGTCAATCTCAAAATAGTTACAAATTTGCAAGAAAAAACACAATATTCCTTCATTTTATTGTGATATTTGAGTTATTCTTTTCTCGCACAAAAACCAATTTTTTTCTAGCCACAGTTTCTTTTTCCTTATCCTGTAGTGGTGAGTACGACAAAAACCCCGATAACTTGACTCGTTAACTCCCTTTCACACAGGTAAATCTTCTTAATTACACTGTTTCTTGCTCTTATTTTATTAGTTTTTCTCTCTTTTCCAAAAATAGAACTCTCTATATTTTATCATTTTGGCATCCTCTTTTTGGAAGATTACTCAAATTGTAAAAATTCTAACACATAACTATAATAATGACAAGAGGAAATTGAATTTCTTATTGCGCTCTTCCGTCAAAGTTTTCTTTTTTAGTTTTTTTATATTTGAAACTTTAAAAAATTAAGTTTTATTCTTATTATGCAAATTTTTACCGTCTCGAGTAGACACAACCACAAAAACTTTGTCGATAAAGGTGGTATTGCTCCGATAACTCTATCGAGCGCTTAAATCCATTCTTCTTCTTAAAATCTGACGGGAGGAAGAAGCTATCATACTCTCTCTCCATCTCTCTTCCAATTTCATTTATCCAGACTGCATTTTTATGCGGACTGATAGATAAGGTAGTCGTAAAATATGGATATCCGTATTTGGATGCGATAAATGCTGCCTCTCTAAGGCGCAGTTTATAGCATTCATAGCATCTGCTGCCCCCCTCTGGCTCCGCCTCCAAGCCAGAAGCCATCTGCCAAAACTCACTCGGCTCATATCTTCCCTCTAGGACATCGACTTTATTTGGCAATTTCATCTCGGATACCAGCCTTTTTACTTCTTCCACTCTTTTTTGATATTCCTCCTCATCCGTAATATTCGGATTATAAAAAAATACCGTAATCTCAAAATAATTTGATAAATATTCTAGCACATAGCTACTGCAAGGAGCACAGCAGGCGTGGAGCAGAAGTCTTGGCGTTTGCCCCTCAAGCGTCTTTAGCACTCCTTCTAACTCTTTTTGAAAATTTGGTTTTGGTTGATTTGTCATACTATCCCCTTATCTATTATCAATCTTTTCTGGATACATATCATGTTGTGAGAGGCGAAGCCAGGCGACATCCTCCCATTTTGTCCCAGGTTTTCCATAGTTTACATAAGGGTCGATGGAGATACCACCTCTTGGAGTGAATTTTCCCCATACTTCAATATATTTTGGCTCCATCAGCTCAATCAAGTCTTTCATAATAATATTCATACAATCTTCGTGAAAATCACCGTGGTTTCGAAAACTATAGAGATAAAGTTTCAAGGATTTACTCTCCACCATCTTCTCTCCAGGCACATAGGAAATATAAATCGTCGCAAAATCCGGCTGTCCTGTAATCGGGCAAAGACTTGTAAACTCAGGGCAATTAAATTTTACAAAATAATCATTATCTGGATGTTTATTTAAAAATGTCTCCAATACTGTTTTATCATAATCTGTCGGATACTTTGTCTTTTGATTTCCAAGCAAAGTGATTCCTTCCATCTCTTGTTTTTCTCTCATACTTTCTCTTCCTTTCTCATACAAAGATGTTGGGGCAAACATTCTTTTGCCCCTTTGACACTGGATTGCTTCGCACAATATGCGCCCTAGTATCATACAAAAACTCTATAAAACTTCTTTCGAGAGAAGGCATAAAGATACGTCTCCTTCACGCTCTTTCCAGTCATCTGCTCTAGCGCTCTCTTATAATAGGAAAGCTGCGGCTCGTATCTTAGCACCCAAGCTTTCTCCTCTCCCTTCGGGATGAAATCCGTCTTATAATCTATAATAACAATACCATCTTCCTCCTCAAAATACAAATCAATAATACCTTGAATCAGAACAAGCTCCTCGCTGTCTTTTTCTGGCTCCACCTCTCGCATCGGCATACCTATCATAAACTGTCGCTCTTTGTACAGATATCCTCTCTTTGCGGCCTTTGTCATTCTCTCTCCAATCTCGCTATTCCAGAGAGAATAAAGACCTATCTTCCTTCCCGCCTCATACTCCCTGTCATCAATTTTTCCACTCTGAAGGAGAGATTTTAGCTGTATATTTAAACCTTCCCTGTCTTCCACGCTAGAAAAATCCAGTAACTCCAAAATTTTATGCACCGCTGTACCTCTCGCAGCAGACCGAAGTTCTTCTTTCTCCTCTATAAAGGACGGAACTGTTTTTACAAAAATATCCTCCTCTCCCATCCGAGTCTCCATCTCACTCTCTCCATTGAGACTTTGGATTTCTTCTCGACTTGGCTCATAAGGAATCAGTTGCTCTGCCTGCCTATCCTCGTCATTTTCTGGCATTTCCCTCTTTAGCTCAGAGACAGACCATTTTCCTCTCGCCTCAATCGCCAGCTGGTTTGGATACTGATATTCAAATTCTTTGTAAATTTTTTCCTTTTCTATTTTTTCTCCCTTCCACTCTGTCTTTAAGAGTTCTTCCTTCGTTATTTGTTGCTCCAAAGCCTTGGCAACCTTTCTTTTTACAATCTGTCTCGGTGATATAATACTGATATCGAATAAATCTCTTTCCTCCTCCATATAAGATATATTGCCATCTTTTTCCATCCCATAATCGGCAAATATCTTATCCGTGCATTTTTCATTCATCAGCGCCGGCAAAATCCACTCAAGATAAGTTTTTGCACTCATCATCGTCAGATAAGATAACCCTCTCTTTCGATAAGATACTGAGCCAAACGGCTTTTTGACAAATTTCATAAGTTCTTTCATGGTCGCCGTCAAAATCAGCTTCTCCTTCGCCCTCGTGAGAGCAACATAGAGTACGCGAAGCTCTTCTTGCAACATTTCTATCTTTAACTGCTCCTGCAAAAATTTCTTCTGAAGTGTGGGTGTTTTCTCACGATTGATATAGTCAATCTTGTCCACTCCCAAATAATAATCCTGATGAAGCACTAATTTTTGATTGATATCCATATAATTAAATCGCTTAGATAAATTACTCACAAAAACTACGGGAAACTCCAAACCTTTACTCTTATGAATACTCATAATACGAACTGCATCATCCTCGACAAGTCCACTGTTTAGACCGAACTCCTCCTCATAATTATCCAGCTGTCGAATATATCGGATAAACTGAAATAGACCTTTATAGCTTGTCTCCTCATACTTTGCCGCCTTTTGCATAAGCATATCAAGATTTGCCTGTCTTCTCGCACCGTTTGGCATTCCCTTGACATACTGATAATATCCAGTTTTCTCAAAGGAGGACCAGATTAAATCTTCTATCGCCAAATACGTTTTTTCTTCTCGAAGTTCGTCTAGCATATCCAAAAATCTTGAAAGCTTTTTCTTTAGATTCTCATCCTCTCCAGACTCCAAATAAAATTCCAGATATTCGTAAAAAGAATAAGAACTCCTCTTTTCCTGTACGACAAGATTGCGAATCATGGCAAGCTCCTCGGCAGTTACCGCAACAATCGGTGAGCGAAGTACGGCCACGAGAGGAATATCGAGATATATATTATCAATCACCTCTAATAAACTAATTGCCGTCTTAATCTCTGTCGAATGAAAAGAGCTTCTCGCACTGTCCATATGCACAGGGATTCCCTCCTCACTCAGTACTTCCTCAAATATCTCCGCTGTTCCCTGCATCGTTCTTAGTAAAATTGCAATATCCTCATATCTCACAGGTCGCCCCTTACCTGGATTTTCCTCATCTTCCACGAAAAAAGGCTTATCTCCCTCTACAAGGTTCTTAATCTTATCTGCAACCAGCTTCGCCTCCATCTCGAGTGTGGTAAGTTCTTCCTCCGTCTCATCTATCTCTTCTACATCCAGGTTCTTTTTCTCCAAATCTTCCTCTTCTTTTTCCAGATTTAAAAGCAAAAGCTCTGTCTTATTTCTCTCTCCATTCCAGTCTGGAAATTCCCTCGATGGCACGAGACGGTTTTTCTCACCGTATGTCATCTTTGCGAAATCCTCCTGCATAGTCTGATAAAAAATATAATTCGCCGCCTCAAGCACTTCCCATCGACTTCTAAAATTATTGCGAAGCTCAATCTTCTTATCTCTTCCCTCTCCCTCCTCATATCTATCATATTTTCTCTGGAAAATTTCTGGTCTCGCCATACGAAACTTATAAATGCTCTGCTTCATATCTCCTACCATAAAAAGATTTCCCTTCGTCCTCTCCTTAGAAATCGTCGTAAGAAGAAGTTCCTGTACCATATTACTGTCTTGATACTCGTCAATAAAAATCTCTCTATAGCGCTCTCTAAGCTCAAGCGCAATCTCACTCGGCTTTCCGACTAAGTCGAGACCATCCTCTCCCTCATACTCTTCCACAAATAACTGGAGTGCAAAATGTTCTAAGTCATGGAACTCAAATACATTTTTCTCTCTCTTTTTCTCCTCAAAACGCTCATAAAAATCAAGAGCTAAGTCTACCATAACTCCAACCATAGGAGCAACCTCTCTCGTCTGCTCAAACTGCTCATGAATCCCATAGAAAAAGAACTTTTCCCTGACATCTTGCACTACCTTCTTCGCATCATCTCGAATTTCTTTTATCGGCTCTAGCTGCTCCTTTGTATACCCCATCTCCTTATCTTTTTTTGTGAGGGCTGGCCATCTCGAAAAGCTAGCTTTGTTTAATACCTCTTTGCATTCTTGATATCCGTCCTTTGAGAGAGCTTCCTTCAAAATCCCATACTCTTTTTTCAAAAGCTCTCTCACTTTTTCTGTGAGAATCTCTCCCAAAGACAACGCATACGCCAGCTTTTTTTCACATTCCTCTAACTGTTTTTTGGCATTTTTTAGCAGATTTTTCATCCAGCTGCTCTGCTCAAGCTCTTTTTCATCTTCTACAAAGAACCCTTTTCTTGCCTCCAAAAGCCAATGCTTTGGTCTTGGACTACTAATACAAAACTCATATATCTTCAAAATCAAGTCCTCGATTGCCTTATCGGTCTTTCCAGGTGCGTAGCTCTCCACAAACGCCAAAAATTGCTCACTCGGCTCGCTATAGTTCTCCTCCAATACCTCCTCCAATACTTCCTGCTTTAGAAGAGATATCTCCCCCTCCTCGCCAATTCTAAAATTCGGGTCCAAAGATAACTGATAAAAATAATTCTTCACGGTGTCCATACAAAAACTGTGAATCGTTGTAATCTGCGCCCGATGAATCAGAGACATCTGCTTTAGTAAATGTTCATTCGCTGGCTGTCTGATAAGCTCCTCCTCAAGCTTTGACTCAATTCTCTCTCTCATCTGCGATGCAGCCGCCTTCGTAAATGTCACGACAAGCATCTCATCTAAATCCATCGGGTCATTCTCATCTAATACCATCTGTACAATACGCTCCACTAAGACCGCCGTCTTTCCAGAGCCTGCCGCTGCCGACACTAATAAATTACAGTTTCTCGCATCAATGATTTCTTGTTGTTGTCTCGTCCACGCCATCTTCTTCTCCTCCTTTCTTCTCCTTCTCGTGAATCAGCTCCAAAATTCTCTCCTTATCTAAATCGGCAAAGCTTCGATATTTATTTTCCCTAAGCTTTGTATCAAAATCACAAATATCAAAATACTCACAGTAATCGCAGGAACTCCTCTTTGCATGTTTGCACGGAGAAATGGAAATATTTCCGTCCAAAATTTCGTTTCCCATTTTGACCATTAAATCTTTGACATACTCTCCGACTTCCAAAAACTGCTCGGTATCCACTGCGCTCGACGTCTTAGACACCTCCCCGTTCTTCGTAAAAGAAATCGGAATGGAGATAGGCTTTTCACTGTTTTCCAGATGCGCCAATAGCTCTTTTTCTTGATTCACAAGCCCACTCATTTTCATTCGCTTTAAAAGCTCTGCCTGTAAATCTTTCGACTTTGTCCCATCAATAATCGGGTCTTTCATATTATAATAAAATACACCGGCAGGGATAACCTTCTTATCCGTCTTCTTTTGCTCGAGTTCCATTGCCACATTCATATAAGCGAGAAGCTGAATCTGTAATCCATAATATAAATCAAATATTTCAAAGGAAGTATTGCCCGACTTATAATCCACAACTTTCAGATAAATGGCATCCTTGTCCTCATAGCGGTCAATTCGGTCAATCACGCCAGATAACTCCATCTTCGCTCCGTCTTGAAGCTGTAAGGTGACAGAACTTAAATCCTTTCTCGTCTTAAAATCAAACTCAAACGCATACGGCTCAAAATCTCCAAGCTTAATATGAGACTGCAAAGCCCAGAGCGTTCTCTTGGCAATTCTCTCAAACGTATGCATCATATAGCGATTTCTCGCAGAATCCTTCAAGACATCCAAGTTTTCTTCCTCGACGGCTCTCGCCACGCAATTTACAGCGAGACTATCCCTTTGTTCATCGGTTATCGTCTTCCAATCGTACTCCGAAGATTTTGATACATCCTTTGAGAATAATTCCATCGTCTTATGCAGTATATTTCCGATATCGACCGAATAAATTTTATATTCCGCCCTCTCCTCAAGAGCCAATCCATAGCGGAGAAAATGAGCAAATGCACAGCCTGCATAACGCTCCAACCTCGTGACACTATTTCTCATATTCACACCGTATAGGGCGCGAGCCACGGCTTTTGAGAGAGGCAATTCCTGATTGCGATAAAAAATACTCAAAACCATTCGCTCCATCTCGAGCCGTCCACTTTGAGAGTTTGAAAAAATCTCCGCCATCGCCTCCCACTGTTTTGTCTGCTTTCCATCCAGATATGCCAAAAATCCCTCCAACATATAATCAAAGCTATCTTCCTTTGTAAAAATTTTTCTATCCTTATTCTGACTCTCGTCTCTAATCAAAATTTCTGGAAATAGCTGGGTCATACGGTTAATCAAAAAGGATGGTCGAATTGTCTTCCCGTCTAAGTCCACCTTCGACAGACTGAGATAAATTTTTTCAGATGGTTTGGTCATATTAAGATAGAGATAAAATTGCTGAATATATGCCTCCTCTCTCGTCGTAGGGGCAAGCTCCGCGTCAATCGCCTTTAGTCTCTCTCTCTCCGTATCACTTAATACTCCGTGAGACTGGGCAGTTTTCGGAATAATTCCCTCATTTACTCCCATAAAAAATAAAATTTTAATATTTTTTAATCTCGTACGCTCGATATCCCCGACTACAACCTGGTCAAGTCCCGGAGGAATCACACCGAGCTTCATCTCCTTCCAGCCAACATCCAGCATTTTTTCAAGCTCGCGAATAGAAACTTTATCTTTTCCAATAATTTCCACTATTTTTTCAAAAAGCTCGATTACCGCCTCAAAAATCTGGTCATAAATCTTGGCGAGTACCTTATCTCCCTTCTCCTCAAAAATAAGCTTGGCATCTCTTAATTTCTTCTCATAGTCCATTCGGTCAAAAAATTCATAAAGAGCAATCATCTTCTCCTCGACAGTATTATCTGCCTTCAGTTTTTCTCTAATTTGAGAAATTTCCTCCACAAATTTCTCTCTCAATTTATCTAGATAATCGATTTCCTCTTCCTCGTATTTCCTTGGCTTTCTCGTAAACTTCTTTTTCCAGGAAGAAAAACCTCGAATCCCCGTCGCCATAATATAACAGTCTAATCTATCCACATCAGCAGTTCTTATATTGCTCATTCCCGCTTTTAAGTATCGAAATACCGTATCGTACGAAAAATCATATTCTATCATCGCCAACAGGGCTCGAATACTCTCAATCAACGGATTATTCAATACCCCCTTTGTTTTATCCATAAAATACGGAATATGAAGTCTCTCAAACGCCCGCTCAAGGCTACTCTCGTATCTCGATTGGTCTCCAGTCACAACGGCAATATCGCGGTAAGAAAGCTTCTCCTCTCTCACAAGCTCAGCGATTTTTCTCGCCACCATCAACGCTTCCATCTTTGGATTTTGGCTAACTAAAATCTGAATATTTTCTGTCTTCTTTTTATAACGCTGAAATGGATAGCGAAATAACTCTCTCTCCAAATGTGCAAGCTCTTTATTTTCTAAAAACCGATACGGGATTTTTTCATCGATGACAAAATCTCTCTCTACCTTTACTGCATTTTCTTTGGCAAGCTCTTTTACTTTAAAGATTGTTCTCTTACTCATCGCAAAAAGCTCATACTCTTTGATATCTCGAAAGAACTGTTCCCTCGGGTCGATTGTGACCGTAATATAGATTTGCTTAGCTATCTTCATTAATTCCCCGAGTAAGGTATACTGGACAGGGGTAAATCCCGTGAATCCATCAATCAAAATCGTGCTATCTCTTAAAAGCTCTGACTTTGACACCTTTGTCGCCAATAATCCCAAAAGCTGCTCTGCTACGATATAATGCTCTCCCATAAATTGTTCAAAGCTTTGCAACATTCGCTTTGCCTCCTGCAATTTATAGGAGAGGAGCGTGTTTTTGGGAATTTTTTTCATCATCTCATCTATCTCACTCTCACCGATATGGTACTGATAAAATTCGGAGAGCAGAGATTTCATCTCATCGACAAATCCAGGCTTATCTGCGGATGTGCCAAAAATCTTAAATTCCTTTTTCTTCTCCTCTAGGAGCTTTCTGATTATCATATTTTTTCCGATATCATCCAAAACGGCTCTCGGTTGCTCTCTAAGTTCCTCAAACACACGATAAGAAAGCCTGTGAAAACTAATCATATCAATATTCATCGTTCCATGACATGGATGCATCTCTATCACTTCTTTTTGCGTCTGCCATGTGAACTGTTCTGGAACGAGAATAAAAAAATTTTCATCGGGCTTTTCTAGTGATTGTTGTATTATTTGTTGATACATGCGGTGTGATTTTCCACTCCCGCTGCTTCCTAAAATCATCTGTAATGGCATTTTCTCCTCCTTTTTCTCTTTCTTGTCTCCTCTGTCGAAGTTTTGTCATATCTTTTTTTCCATTTGCATACATTATAATAGTTTCGCAGTAATCCTGCTCTCAAACATAAAGGAGAATCTCTATGAGCTCTAATACAAAAATATTTATTTTTAAGGCAAAGGAATTAATCTATACTCTGCTTTTTATCTTATTCGGTATAGCTCTCCTTTTGCTTCTTATCTTTTTCTTTCTCCCAAAAGATGACTCAGGGGAGGTGCTTACCCCTACTATGAAGTATAATGCTGGGATATATACTTCTACCATGAATCTCGGTGGAACGACACTCGACCTAAAAGTTGTCGTCGACCGCCAAAAAATTAAATCTATCTCTATACCTGATATGGATGAATCGATTAATACGCTCTATCCTCTTCTCCAGCCTACGATTGATGATATTAATAAACAGCTTGAGACAGTCGATAATATCGATGAATTGACCTTCCAAAATGAGAGTCAATATACGAATACGATTTTAAAGCAGGCGATGAAGAATGCAATACAGAAAGCGAACTTGGAAGAATCGTAAACATACTGGTAAAACTGGATAAAAGGCAGAAAAATAATTCTAAACTTGGAAAATTATTTTCCTGCCTTTTTCTGACTACAATTTTGCCTGCAATTTCTTTACTTCCTCTAACCACAAGGAAACACTCGCATCACTTGGCATCCTCCAATCACCTCTCGGGGAAAGTGCGATTGAGCCGACCTTTGGTCCATCTGGGATACAAGAGCGCTTAAACTGTTGTGCAAAAAATCTCCAATAGAAGGTTCTAAGCCATTTTAAAATGATTTCATCACTATAAACTCCCTTGAAAGTCTGCCTTGCAATTCGATAAATTTTAGAAGGAGAGAATCCAAAACGAATAATATAGTATAAGAAAAAGTCATGCAACTCATATGGACCTACTAAATCTTCTGTCTTTTGAGATATTACTCCGTCCACTGGTGGAAGGAGTTCTGGGCTTACTGGCGTATCAAGTACATCTAAGAGGGCGGTCTCTAGCTCCTTATTATCGCAGGTATCGGCGTAATACTGAACCAGATGGCGAACTAATGTCTTAGGAACAGAGGCATTGACTGCGTACATAGACATATGGTCCCCATTATAGGTTGCCCATCCGAGTGCGAGCTCCGACATATCGCCAGTACCGATGACCATTCCATTTGACTGATTTGCCAAATCCATTAAAATTTGCGTTCTCTCACGAGCCTGAGAGTTCTCGTAGGTAACATCATGAATCTCTTTCTTATGCTCAATATCCTTAAAATGCTGTTCCACCGCATCGATAATATTGACCTCTTTTAATGTTGTGCCGAGAGTTCTCGCCAACGTCAAAGCATTATGGTACGTTCTATCTGTCGTTCCATAGCAAGGCATTGTGACAGAGAGAATTTTCTCCCTCTCTAATCCGAGTTTATCAAATGCGATTACTGTGACAAGAAGCGCCAACGTAGAGTCCAGCCCTCCTGAGAGCCCGATGACCGCCGACTGGCAGTGGGTATGCTCTAATCTCTTTTTTAATCCCATCGCTTGAATCGTCAAAATTTCCTCACAGCGTTTTTCTCGGTCGAATTTCTGACTTGGAATAAAAGGCGTTCTAGAAAATGTCCTCGTAAGCTTTACTTCTTCTTCTTTCAGTGAGAAATATACTTTTTTATAATTTGCCTCACCGTCTGGCAAATATGTCGTCATCTTTCTTCTATCTGCGACAAGGCGATATAAATCAATCTCTCCATAAATCGTCTCATTGATAAAACGTTTTGCCTCCTTAATACAAGAGCCATTCTCAGAGATAAGATTATGAGCACTATATACAACATCTGTCGTAGATTCTCCCTCCCCCGCATCAGCGTAAATATAGCCACAGACTAATCTCGCCGACTGAGAATGAATCAGATTTCTTCGATACGTATCTTTTGTCGTTGTTTCTACGCTGGCAGATAGATTACAGATAATCGTCGCACCGTTTACAGCGTGAACTGTGCTCGGTGGAAGTGGCGCCCATAAATCCTCACATATCTCGGCTGCCACGATAAGCTCCTCCATCTCCTCACAGCAAAATAAAATATTCATACCAAAAGGAACTTCTTCCCCTCCGATGCGAATCATCTTCACCTCTTTCTTGCCCTGCGCAAAATGTCTTGCCTCGTAAAACTCCCCGTAGTTTGGCAGGTAGTATTTTGGAATAATACCGAGCAATCTTCCATCTTGAATCGCAGCCGCACAATTATATAATTTATGCTCCACAGCAAGCGGAAGTCCAACCCAGAGCATTAAATCCGAGCCTTTTGTCGCCTCCACAATACGAAGTAACTGTTTTTTTACTTCTCGAAGCATCGGCTCTTGCAAAAATAAATCACTGCATGTATATCCCGTCATACAAAGCTCTGGAAGAACCAAAATCTTTGCATGCTCTCTCTTTGCCTCCTCATAAGAGTTTAAAATCAACTCTGTATTATATACTGGGTCTGCCACTTTTACTTTTAAAGTGGCTGCACCGACTTTAATAAAACCATCTCTCATTCTGTTTTCCTCTCTCTTAAAATGAAATTTTTCGCTGTTCCATAAAGTATACCCATAGGGCATACCGCATTCCATGCCCTTCGGGCGAGAAAACAGCTTCGCTGTTCCATAAAGTATACCACCTTTTTTTCTTAATTACAATGAAAGAGAAATTTTGGTAAAAAATAAGACCTCTTAGGAATCCGATTATCCTCTCTTTCCAATCGAATTCCCAAAGGTCAATACTTTCCATAGATAAATCTCAACGCTTTCTAGCCAATCACATCACTCATCGTATAAAGTCCGGCTGGCTTTCCTGCCAAATAAATAGCCGCAGAGATAGCTCCCTTTCCAAAGATAGCTCTGGAATAAGCAGTATGCTTAAACTCAATTACCTCATCTGTTCCGGCAAAAATAATCTCATGCTCTCCGACAATGGTTCCGCCTCGCACCGCACTGATACCGATTTCCTTTTTCTCTCTCGGCTGGCGAAGTGGGGAGCGGTCATACGTATAGGCATATTCATTATTCACTGCTTCATTTAATGAATCTGCGAGGGCAATCGCTGTTCCAGAAGGAGCATCCAGTTTTCTCTTATGGTGCTTCTCCACAATCTCCATATCAAAATTGGCGGGAACGAGAATTTTGGCCGCCTCATTGATAAGCTTAAGTAACATATTAATTCCAAGAGACATATTAGCAGAGCGAAGGATTGCCACCTTCTTACTTGCCTCCTCCACATGTGCAAGCTGCTCATCAGACAGTCCTGTCGTACATAAAACAACTGGTATCTTCGTCTCCACTGCATAATCTAAAAGTCCATCGACTGCCTTTGCGGACGCAAAATCAATAATCACATCGACAGCGATATCGCATTCCTCTAAGCTTCCAAATACTGGATATCCGCTTTTGGCCTCTGTATTAATATCCACACCTGCGACAATCTCGACATCCTCCATCTCATCGACAAGCTGTGTAATTACCTGACCCATAAAGCCATTACATCCATGCATCATTAGTTTTGTCATTTTGTATCTCCTTTTTCTCTATCAACTTCATACCCGCAGCTTCTTAGTCTGCGCTGACAGGCATATCACTTTACTATAGAAGTCCAACCTTTTTCATCTCTGCCGCCAAAAGTTCTGTGTGGGCTGGCTCTAACTCTGTCATAGGTCCGCGAAGTGCATTATCGGCAAATCCCATAAGCTCAATTGCTTTCTTGACTGGAATTGGGTTTACCTCGCAAAATAGCGCTTTAATCAAAGGTAAATATTTTAGCTGAAGCTCGGCACTTCCCTTCACATCTCCATCTAAGTATTTTGCGACAATATCATGTGTCTCCTTTGGAGCGATATTGGACAGTACAGAGATAACACCTTTTCCACCGAGAGACATAATAGGAACAATCTGGTCATCATTTCCAGAATATAAATCAATATCTCCCTGTGTCTCATACATAAGCTCGGCAACCTGAGAGATATTTCCAGTAGCTTCCTTGATTGCCACGATATTATCTACATCTTTTACGAGAGTCGCTGCCGTTTTAGGCAAAATATTACATCCTGTTCTGCTTGGAACATTGTACATGATAATTGGAATATCAATTGACTTTGCAATCTCTGTATAATGCTTAATCAATCCATTTTGTGTCGCTTTATTATAGTAAGGGGTTACGACTAATGCTGCGTCAGCCCCAACCTTTTGCGCCTCTTTTGATAGATAAACCGCTGTCTCAGTACAATTAGAACCTGTTCCTGCGATAACTGGGATTCTTCCCTTTACAATGCTGCAACAATTTGCAATAACATCCAAATGCTCCTCGTGAGTTAAAGTCGATGCCTCACCTGTAGTGCCACAGATAACGATACTATCTGTTCCGTTCTCAATCTGAAATTCTATTAATTTTTCTAATTTTTCATAATCTACTTCCAATGTATTTGCCTTAAAAGGTGTAGCAATCGCAACACCAGCGCCTGTGAATATTGCCATAATATTTCCTCCTTTGATTCTTTGTTTTTTATCATTTTATGTTAGTCTTTTACGGCTTGTAACCGCAAATCAACTCTCACTTTTGATATACCTTAAGAGTTTTCCAGTATAAAACTGCCCCTCAAATAAGAGTATTCCATAATTACTGAAATTTAGTCCACTAGGCTTAAAACTACCTCGCTAAATATCTCATCTGGCTTAATCCGTCAAATATCTATCTTTAAAAGCAAGCTTCTCTGTCGGCATAGCTGCTTGACGAAGCTTTCATAATAGAAAAGACCAACATATGGAATGTCGGTCTCTTAAAATCTCTGATTTCATCATCTTTTAAAATACAGCAGCACTCCATCTTGCGATGACAGTGATATCATTCTTCACAATATCACCAGGATATAAAAACTGGGCCATCCTTATATCCTTCGGCACTCTCCCCTTTCACCTGCAGTCATCTGTACCCGCATCGTACAGGATACTTATGTCGAATGCGCCTCTACTTATTCTTCTTATTCAATTAAATCGAAAGAAAATCGCTTTCTTATGGACTATCATATCATTGTCCCTGACAAAAGTCAATGTTTATTTCACCATACTAATACAATAAATATGTTTCGCAAACTCTGCCATTCCTGTTGGAAGACAAGAACCTGTTAAAATAAGTTCTATATTCTCTTCCTTTTCCTCTAACATCTGTCGAAACTCATCTAGGGTAATAATTCCCATATCAATCACACCGAGAATTTCGTCGATAACGAGAATATCACATTCTCCCGTGCGAACGACCTTCTTGACAAAATTCCAGGCATTTCGGATATTGACAAGCTGGTCTTCTTGATGCTCTTTTGATAAATCGCAAAAACAGGTTGCTGTCTGCTCAAAACAAAATATGCGAATCTCGGGTTCGAGCTTCCTAAAAAACTCCAATTCCTCCTGATTATTGCCCTTTAGAAACTGTACAATCATAATCGTTTTGCCGTCACTCGCCTCTTTCATGCATATCCCGAGCGCCGCCGATGATTTTCCCTTTCCATTTCCATAGTATATTTGTATCTTCTCATCCATTTTCCTTATACCTCATTCACTTTTCATGACAAAAGCCCATACCCCTAAGTTTGTATTGCAATCGCTTCTCACAATATAGCATACTGTATTTATTTTATCTTAGTCATCAAACTCTAATTTATTCACAGAAATCTCATACGCCACTCGATTAATCATCGTATTATCCGGCATCTTTTTTTGATACTCTCTGCTCTGGATTCGTCCCCAAACTTGAATATGGTCTCCCACCTTTAATTTACCCGCAAATCTTGCATTGCGTCCCCAACAAATACAGGGAATATAGTCAGATTTTCCATAAGAGCGATTTACTGCCAAGAGTAAATCTGCAATTTCTCTTCCAAGAGGAGTCATGCGATATACAGGCTCCTTACAAATAAATCCATCTAAATAAATATAATTTGGCTTTAGGTTAGAAATATCATCTACCAGTTCCACTTCTCTCACAAATAACGATAAGACTAAGTGATTTTTATTATTCTCATGTTTATTATAAGAACGGAACTGTCCTTTTACTTCTATCTTCTGGCCTATGTAATTGGTCTTTACATCAATCAAGCGCTCCGAAATCATAAGAGGTATGATATCGCTCGTATCGCTCAATCGATTTACCAATAATTTTACTGTATAAAACCCCTCTCCAAATACCTCATGGCTGAAAGCAAACTCGGAAATAATTTCCCCTGCTACTGTTGCCTGATTATTCTTAAATATTTTCTCTGTCATACTTTTTGTTTCTCCCTTCCTGTATCACGGCCAAATCAATTTCCCATTTTGTTTGACCTATTTATGATTTAGTGTATTACTTACATTTTTATACTTATTCACGTAAATAAAAAAATAGACGTATTTTTTTAAGAAAATATTCTTCCCCTCTAAAATCACACTAAATCACAGGATACTTCTTTATCGCGAATCGATCTTTCTCTCAATCTATTCACACTTTCTAGCATTATTTAATCAAAACCATAGCAAACGGACATGTCTGTTGAGGCAGATGGCACGATAAATGAAAGTTGATTGCTTCGCATTAACGTGCTCTGTCTTTTGACAAAACATTAGTTAAAACCGCTTTTTCTTTCATCTTTTGTAATCTTAACCGTCATTGTATCACATCTCAATCTTAAATTCAAGAAATCCTGCAAATATGATGTCGTAAAATTTTGGTGTGGTGGGGAGAGACGCGAAGAGAGTTCGCAGATATGTCCTCGAAAAACACGTTCGTTCCCACGTTTTTTCGACATACGCTGATTTTTGCCGCTTCCCGCAAACTCGCGCTTACAGCGCTCAGACAGTGCTCCAGCGGCAAAGCTAAGTATATCGAAAAACCGCTCCACTCTCTATCGTTTTTCGAGGACATATCTGCGAACTCTCTTCGCTGTGTACTGGCAAAACAATTTAAAATTCTAAAAAATTTTCCTTGTCTCTTATTTCTTTATGTGATAAAATGAGTTCGCCTTATATAGAGCAAATGAACGATAACCACTATATCTTAGTGGATTTCTTCGCCCACAAGGCATAAGATACGATAATAAAGATATAGATTTTGATAGAAGAAAGAAGGATACTGTAAAATGAAAATTTCACGAGAAGATATTCGAAATATCGCTATTATCGCTCATGTCGACCATGGTAAAACAACTTTAGTTGATGAGCTTTTAAAACAGAGCGGCGTATTTCGAGAGAACCAGGAAGTGGCAGAGCGTGTGATGGATTCCAACGATATCGAGAGAGAGAGAGGAATCACCATTTTATCGAAGAATACTGCTGTTATGTACGAGGGAATTAAGATTAATATTATCGATACGCCGGGACATGCCGATTTTGGCGGCGAGGTAGAGCGTGTTCTAAAGATGGTGGACGGTGTTGTCCTCGTCGTAGACGCCTTTGAGGGACCAATGCCTCAGACAAAATTCGTCTTAAAGAAAGCATTAGAGCTTAGTCTTCCTGTTATTGTCTGTGTCAATAAAATTGACCGACCTGAGGCGAGACCTGACGAGATTATGGACGAGGTTTTGGAGCTTTTTCTCGAGCTTGACGCAGATGACGACCAGCTTGACTCTCCTTTTGTGTACGCCTCCGCCAAGGCTGGTATCGCGATGTTAGAGCTCGACGAGAAGGGAAAGGATATGAAGCCTCTCTTTGAGACGATTATCGACCATATTCCTGCCCCAACTGGAGACCCAGACGCCGACACTCAAGTTCTTATCAGTACAATCGACTATAATGAGTATGTGGGAAGAATTGGTATCGGTAAAGTAGATAATGGTTCCATTAAAGTCAACCAAGACTGTGTCGTTGTAAACGCACATGACCCTGAGAAATCCAATAAAGTAAAGATTAGCAAGCTCTATGAGTTCGATGGACTGGACAGAGTTGAAGTGCAGGAGGCTGGAATCGGCTCTATCGTGGCCATTTCTGGTATCTCTGATATTCATATCGGTGACACAATCTGCTCTCCTGACAATCCTACTCCGATTCCTTTCCAAAAAATCTCGGAGCCTACTATCTCGATGCAATTTTTAGTAAACGACAGCCCTCTCGCTGGACTTGAGGGAAAATACGTCACGACAAGACATATCCGTGACAGACTTTTTAGGGAGTTGAACACTGATGTCAGTCTTCGAGTAGAGGAAATTGAAAATTCAGATAGCTATAAAGTATCTGGACGAGGAGAGCTTCATCTTTCTGTCCTTATCGAGAATATGAGACGTGAGGGATATGAATTTGCAGTAAGTAAAGCCGAAGTTCTCTACAAAGAAGATGAAAACGGCAAGAAATTAGAGCCGATGGAAATCGCCATCATCGATGTGCCAGAGGAATTTTCCGGTATCATTATCGAAAAATTAAGCCAGAGAAAGGGAGAACTCCAAGGTATGTCCATGTCGAATACTGGCTACTCCCGCCTCGAATTTTCCATTCCTTCCAGAGGACTTATCGGATACCGCGGCGAGTTTTTAACTGACACAAAGGGAACTGGTATTATGAATACTCTCTTTGACGGATACGGTCCTTATAAGGGAGATATCCAGTACCGTAAGCAGGGCTCTCTTATCGCCTATGAATCAGGAGAGACTATCACCTACGGACTCTTTAACGCTCAGGAGAGAGGAACTCTCTTTGTCGGACCTGGTGAGAAAGTATACGCTGGTATGGTTGTAGGGCAGAATGGAAAGGCAGAAGACATCGAATTAAACGTATGTAAGACTAAAAAGCTGACGAATACTCGTGCTTCTGGTTCCGACGATGCTCTAAAGCTCACTCCTCCGAAGGTTTTAAGCTTAGAGCAGGCTCTCGAATTTATCGACACAGACGAGCTACTTGAGATTACTCCAAAAAATATTCGTATTCGCAAAAAAATCTTAGACCCAACAGAGAGAATGAGAGCTGCAAGAAGACAGGGAAATTAATCGACCTTTTTCAAACTTTCATTTTCCTGACATTGCATTTCCTTGAGAAAAATGCTATAATTTATCAAAACTAATACTCTGTCTGATTTCGGTTGGGCAGAGTATTGTAACTGTAGTATACATCGAGAAAAGGAAATTATAATGAAAAAGATATTAGTAATTGTAGTTATACTATATAGTCTCTTTCTTGCCATTCCCACTCAGGCAGCATCTACCAATTATATCCGTGTCGGACTTACGAAAAACTATTCCGAACAAGAAAGCTTAACTATTTCTACAAAAAAGATTTATATCGGATACTGCAAAGATAATAGCTACGATAAAAGCAGTGGAATTTACTTGACAAGCAATCGTGGATTTTCTTTTACTCCACAGAATGGATATTTTTATATTTCCAAAAAAAGTTTTTCTCGCTATGAGACTGTCCGCGAGATTGCATCTTATTTTAACGCAATGCAAGTACCCGCCTACGCAGCGATGACAGGTAAAAATGAGTGGAAAATTTATGTAGGAGGCAGCGATGATAAGAAAACTGTCACCTCAATTTTGGAGGAAATAGACGGAAAATTCGGTCTTCATTTTGGAAAACTTCAAAAAAATAATAATAATCGCTATCTCTTGGCTGGCACCTCGGATACCATCCTTATAGACGGAGAACCGCATTCTATGTACCCGCAAATTGCCTCTGAGGAACAAAATAAAAACAAAATAAAAACTATCCGCCTCGGCTCTATGGAGTACCGCGGTCGAATCGAAATTGGTCTTTACAATGATAGTGATAAATTAACAGCAGTCAATATTATCTCCGTAGAACAATATTTATACGGCACTATTCCAAATCAGATTAATGTCATTTGGCCTACCGAGGTTTTAAAGGCTCAATCTATCATCACCCGCAATAATACCGTCTACTGCGCCTCATTTTTAGCTGACTCGGATATTGAGAACGGTTATGTCTTGACGGATGACAAGGAGGGGCAGACTTATTCTGGCTACGCTAGTGAGAATGAATACACAACAGATGCCATTAATGCAACGAAAAATACCTTTGCTTTTTATAAAAAGAAGCTTATCTCTCTGCCATTTTGTCAAAATAATGGCGGATATGTGGAGAGTAGTTTTCAAGCTTGGCATATGAATACAAAGTATTTAAAACCTAAGAAAGATAAGTATACACCGATATCAACCTGGGAGGTTGAATATACGAGCGAACAGCTTCAAAAAAAATTAGACGAGGTTTATCCAAATATCGGAGAAATCCAAGATATTGAGATTATCTCTACATTAAAAAAGAGTAACCGAGTCTCCTCCCTTCGCATCGTCGGAGAAAACCAGACACTTATCTTACAAGACAGTCTTGTATACTCTCTCTTAGGATTAAAGAGCTCTCTCTTTGAAGTAGAGCAAAAGGAAGACTCTGAGTCTACGTTTTTATTTCACGGACAGGGAAATGGCTCTGGCGTCGGTCTCTCCAAAGAAGGAGCCAAAAAGATGGCAGAAGAAGGAATGGATTATAAGGAAATTTTAAATTATTATTATAAGAATATCGATATAGAATAATTTATACTTGCAAACTGAAAGGAGACGGCGAGAATCACTTATTTCATATATAAGCAGTTTCTCGCCTAATTAATTTTATGAAGAAATCAGATTTTAATTTTATATTACCAGAGGAATTAATTGCTCAGGACCCTCTAAAAGACCGCTCCAGCTCTCGACTTCTCGTCCTTGACAAAGAAACTGGAGCAATAAAGCATGAAATATTCAAGCATATTACGAATTACCTAAAACCTGGCGATTGCCTTGTCATCAATGACACAAAGGTAATTCCAGCTCGACTTTTTGGAGTAAAGGAAGATACTGGCTCAAAAATCGAGGTTCTTCTCCTAAAAAGAAAGGAAAATGACTGCTGGGAGACTCTAGTAAAACCCGGCAAAAAAGCACGAATCGGCACAAAGCTCCAATTTGGCGATGGTCTTTTAAGGGGAGAGGTTATCGATATCTTGGAGGAAGGAAACCGCCTGATTCAATTCCAATACGACGGAATTTTTGAGGAGATTTTAGACCAGCTCGGTCAGATGCCCCTTCCCCCTTATATCACTCATCAACTAGAAGATAAAAACCGCTATCAGACTGTCTACGCCAAGCATACTGGCTCTGCTGCCGCTCCGACCGCTGGGCTTCATTTTACCGAAGAATTATTGGCAGAGATTGAGGAAATGGGAGTTCAAATCGCAAGAGTAACTCTTCATGTAGGACTTGGAACCTTTCGCCCAGTGAAGGCAGACGATATCTTAGACCACCATATGCACTCAGAATACTACCAAGTCGATGAAAAAGCGGCAAACTTAATTAACGAGACAAGAAAAAACGGCGGTCGAATCATCTCTGTCGGGACAACTAGCACTCGAACTCTAGAATCCGCCGCCAAGGAAGATGGAACGCTAGAGCCAAAAAGTGGATGGACAGATATTTTTATCTATCCAGGATACCAATTTAAAGTAATTGACGGCTTAATCACAAACTTCCACCTTCCAGAATCTACCTTAATCATGCTCGTCTCTGCGCTGGCGGGGAGAGAACATGTGCTCGCAGCTTATGAGGAAGCTGTAAGACAAAGGTATCGCTTTTTTTCTTTTGGAGATGCCATGCTGATTATATAATAGAAAAAGGGATATTGGAAAATAAATTTATTCTCCGATATCCCTTTTTCATATACCGCTATTTCATATTAATCAAAACCAATATTAAGCTCTCAAATCAATATCAAGCTTCTTAAGCTCTTTTAATAATTTTTCAATTATCGCATTGACTTCTTTGTCCTCCAATGTGCGGTCTTTCGCACGGAAACGCAGAGAATAAGCGATAGATTTATATCCTTTTTGAATCTGATTTCCCTCATATACATCGAATAATTCTATATTCTCGAGGAGCTTTCCACCGCATTTACGAATGACTTCCTCAATCTGTCCGACGAATACTTCCTTCTTCGCTACCATACTCAAATCTCTTGTAATGGCTGGGAATTTAGCGATTCCCTCGTATTTTCTGTCGAATGTCGCAAATTTCACGAGAGTATCGATATCTATCACTGCCACATATGCCTGTCCCTTGAAGTTATACGCGTCTGCCGTGTCAGGATGAACCTGTCCCATATAACCGACTAACTCATCATTTATCGTAAGGTTTGCCTGTCTGCCTGGATGCAAATATGGTCTCTCAGAAGTAGGATTGTAGACAACTTGTTTCTTTAATCCAAGTTTCTCAAAATACTCCTCGAGCACTCCCTTTAATGTAAAGAAGTCTCCCTCTCCGTACATTCCAAGTGTGAAGCATTTTTTCTCCTCTGGAAGTTCTGTGAGAGGTAAGCTCTTTGGAAGATAGATATTTCCAAGCTCATATAATCTCACATTTTTATTTCTTCTATTATAGTTTGTCGCCAAGGAGGTGAGCATACCATTGAGAGAAATCGTACGCATAATACTGTAATCCTCTCCGAGTGGGTTAGAAATCACGATGGCATTGCGAAGGTCGTCTCCCTCTGGAATCGATAGTTTATCAAATACCTTTGGACTCTCGAAGGAGTAACACATGCTTCCGTTAAATCCATTCTGCTCTGCGATATCTCTTCCGATGCTCTCAATTCTCTCCTTAAAGGAAACCTTACCGATTGTGGACTCGCCCCTTGGAAGTGTCGTTGGAATATTATCATATCCAAAAAATCTAGCTACTTCCTCAGCTAAGTCTGCCATACATGCGAGGTCTTGACGAAAGGCAGGCATAACTAATTCATTTGTCTCCTCTTTATATACAATCTCTAATCTGTCAAAATAAGCAAGCATCTCTTCCTTGGAGATATCCGTTCCAAGTAAAGCATTAATCTTCTCAGGCTCAAATGGAAGTACAACTGGCTCTTTATCTCCATCGTATACATCAACCATGCCTCCAACAACCTCGCCAGCGCCCATCTCCTCGATTAACTGGCAGGCTCTTTGCATTGCCTGATACGTATTTTGTGGCTCCAATCCTTTCTCAAAAATACCAGAAGCATCGGTGCGAAGTCCAATCTTCTTAGAAGAAAGACGAATATTCGTTCCATCGAAACAAGCTGCCTCTAAGAGAAGAGTCTCGATAGAATCCGTTACCATAGAGTTCTCGCCACCCATAATACCGGCAATTCCGACCGGCTTCTCGCCGTCACAAATCATAAGAACGGAAGAGTCAACTTTTCTCTCCTGGCCATCTAAGGTCACGAAAGTATCTCCGTCCTTTGCTCTCTTTACTATAATTTTATTCTGAGCAATCGTCGATAAATCATACGCATGCATTGGCTGACCGTACTCAACCATAACATAGTTTGTGATATCAACTAAGTTATTGATTGGACGAATACCCATGGCTGCAAGTCTTCTTTGCATCCACTTTGGCGATGGGGCAAGTTTAATATTTTTCACCACTCTCGCAATATAGCGAGGGCATAAATCCTTTGCCTCAACCTCAACGCTGACATAGTCATTGACATCCTCGTCATTTCCCGTCTCTTTCACCTCTGGCATATGAAGTTCCTTTTTGAATGTAGCGGCAACTTCTCTCGCCATACCGTTCATGCTAAAACAATCCACACGGTTAGAAGTAATCTCAAACTCAACAACTGCATCGTGAAGTCCAAGAGCCTCCACCGCATCATCGCCTGGCTTTACGCCGCTGTCTGGCTCAAAAATATAGATTCCGTACTCTGGCGCTTCTGGATACATATCCCTGCTTGTGCCGAGTTCCTCGATGGAACACATCATTCCGTAGGAAGGAACTCCTCTTAATTTGCCCTTCTTAATTTTAATTCCGTTTTCTGGAAGAGGACCACCATCGTGACCGCCGGCTACCTTACCTCCGTCTAATACCGTAGGAACCATATCTCCTTCTTTGACATTCGGAGCTCCCGTCACAATCTGAATCGGCTCTGCCTCTCCGATATCTACCTGGCAAATAATCAACTTATCTGCATCTGGATGCTTTTCAATTTTCTTAATCTGTCCGACAACAATTTTCTCTAAGTTTTTATCTAAATACTCTGCACATTCTACATTAGATCCAGATAATGTCATCGCATCTACATATTCCTGTACAGATACGTCTAAATCTGGAACATATGCTTTAATCCAAGAAATCGGTGTATTCATCTTTCTACCTCCAAACCTTTGCTAGAACTGCTCTAAGAAACGAACATCATTTTCATAGAGTAATCTCATATCATCAATTTCATACTTTAAGAGAGCGATACGCTCAAGACCGATACCAAACGCAAATCCAGAATATACCTCTGGGTCAATTCCACAGTCTCTTAATACTTTAGGATGTACCATACCACAGCCTAGAATTTCAATCCATCCGCTTCCCTTGCACATACGACATCCCTTACCTCCACATTTAAAGCAAGTTACATCTACCTCTGCGCTTGGCTCTGTAAATGGGAAATGATGTGGTCTGAATTTTACCTTTGTCTCCTCTCCGAAGAACTCTTTTGCCCACTGCTCCAATGTTCCCTTCAAATCCGCGAAGGTAATTCCCTTATCTACGACAAGACCCTCTACCTGATGGAAGGATGGTGAGTGCGTTGCATCTACCTCGTCTGAGCGGAATACTCTACCTGGAGCGATAATACGAATCGGCATTCTTCCCGTCTCCATCACCCTCGCCTGAACTGGCGATGTCTGTGTACGAAGCAAAATATCCTTTGTGATATAGAAAGTATCTTGCTCATCCTTTGCCGGATGGTTCTCTGGAATATTAAGAAGCTCGAAATTATATTTATCGTACTCTACCTCTGGTCCTTCCACAATCTCATATCCCATTCCGATAAATACTCTCTCTAAATCATCGAGGGCAATCTGATTTGGATGGCGATGTCCTACCTTAATCTTCTTTCCTGGAAGAGTGACATCGATAACCTCTTTTTTCATATCCTCTTCTCTTTTTAATCTCTCTAATCTCTTAATCTCTTTTTCAAATGCATCCTCGAGAGCCGCTCTCGTCTCATTGACAAGCTGTCCAACCTTTGGTCGCTCCTCCTTTGGCACATTTTTCATATTTTTTAATACTTGAGTTAACTCACCTTTTTTTCCGAGAAAGTTTACTTTTAACTCATTTAATTGTTTGATGCCTTCGCTCTTTTCAATGGCTTCTAAGGCAGAACTTCTAATTTGTTCTAATTTATCTTTCATGATTTTCTCCTTTCATTTATCCATGTCCACTGGCCATGGCTGCTTACTAAGAAGTCCTTATTCATTCATAGTTTGCATAAAAAAAGCCCCATCCCAAAAAGGGACGAGGTTATCTCGCGGTACCACCCTGATTCCTATATCTTCTCAAAATATAAGCACTCAATCTGCGTAACGTGCAGGCGACGTTATGCCCTACTAAGATTCAGACATACAGCTCCAGTGTGAAATTCAAAGCTTATCTGAACTTAGGGAAGTCTCAGCTTGTCATCTTCCCCTCTCTGTAAGAAAATAATCTTCTACTATGCACCTTCACAGCCTTTTCTCTATAAACTACCTTGCTCATCCCTTCTTCTCTAACCACTGCGATAGAAGGAACTAACTCAAAGCTAAATTTCATTTTCTATTTTAACATAAAAATTTTTTCTGTCAAGTATCTACTTTCTTTTTTGTTTCCTTTGTGATACAATAATTTCTATCAAATTTTTTAGAAAGGGAAACGGCACTCATCCCACTACCTAGGGAAAGAGAATTTACGTGCCTGGTTATGATTATGAAGCTAAAAAATTTATTCTCCCTCGCATTGGATTTTTCAGCGAGGATGGAAGAAGACCATGTGGCAGCCTACGCCGCCATGGCATCTTATTTTACGTTACTGTCTATTTTTCCCCTTTTGTCTCTCTTTATCATGGTTACAAAAGAATTGCCTATCATCAAAACGTACGCACTCAACATCATGAATACAGCTCTTCCCCTCGGACAGGATAATCAAATCATTCTAGACATTATCGAGCAGATTTATGACGCTCCGATTCCCGGAGTTTTGTCATTCACTATCATCAGTATGCTCTGGTCCTCCTCTAAATGGATGTTCTCTCTCATCCAGGGCTTAGACTGTATTTATGCCATTAAGAAAAAGAAGGGATATATCGCCCTGCGGTTATTCGCTATTTTATACACGGCAATCTTTATTATCATGCTTGCCCTCTTGATGATTGTCTTTGTATTTGGAAACCAAATTCAAAAGCTTATCATCGCACATTTTCAATTTTTGGCGCCAATCTCCAATTTTATTTTGGCACACCGTGAAATTTTAGCTTTTTTCATCCTAACTATATTCTTTCTAATTTTATACAAATCAGTGCCAAACCGTAAATCCACATTCAAGAGGGAATTGCCAGGAGCTGTTTTTACTTCCTGCGCCTGGATGTTTGTCTCCTTTGCTTTTTCCATCTATGTGGACTATTTTCCAAAGAAAGCTTATGCCTATGGAAGTATCAATGCGATTATCTTTTTCTTTTTATGGCTTTATATGTCTATGTATCTGCTTTTTTTGGGGGCTGAGGTAAATCAATTTATCCACTGCCATAGATGGAAAAATATTATCCGGCAACTCTTCCCTAATTGGAAGAGATTTCAGTAAACCTTATAAAGGAGAGTTTTCTCTAGACCAGATTCGCTACACACTGCGCTCCTCTTTCCAGCTTACGCAGCGAATATAATCTCATCGTATCTGTCGAGAGAGAGCTCTCCTTTTTTCTTCCATAAACTACCCATTTTTTATAATATTCTCATCCAAGCTTATACCCAAATAATTTCTCCCTTGTCCATTTTTTCTTCGCCATCTTTAATATCTTCTCTTCCTCCTTTTTATTCACTGTAAGTAGATTTACCGTACTTTTCTTTATCCTCTTTCCTTTTTTTACACCAAATGCCTCTACAACCTGATTTTCTTGCTGTACCTGCAAAACCCTCTTCCCCCTCATAATAATATCCGCCGGTATTCCCGTTTTTTCTTTTCTCGCATACTCATCACAGATATATATCTTTTCCTGCCCATTCAGTAAAATCTTTATCTTATTTTCCTTCCAGTTCAAAATAAAAACGTTCTCTAAAGTCTTAATCTCTTTCTCCTCGAGACCTGCACCTGTCAAAAAAAGAGAAAAAAAGAAAAAGACTGTTACAAAATAGAGTAATCGCTTTCCCTTTTGCAAAAATTTTCCTCCTTCTAGGTTTCACTTTACTACTATTATATGTACCAATCTTCTTCTAATGCTAAGTTTTTATTGACAAGCTCTTCTATCCATATGCAATACATTAAGCCGTCTGTGCACAAGCTTTCTCTAAAATTTCTCCCAGAGCACTCTGACTACTAGAATGACATCGAACTACCTGTGCATTATTTCTCTCCGCCTCTGCCACAGCACATTTTACCATCTTATGAGAGACCGTATTCGTAAAAAGTACAATCAAATCTGGATTTCCAATCTGACTTTTCAAATCTGACCTCATCTGTGTAAATACCTTTGCCTTACATTTATGCTGTTTGCAAATCTTTTTATATTGACATACCATTCTGTCATGTCCTCCGATAATTACTACGCTCATTCTATTTTCCTCCTTTTCTTTTAGTCTCATTTTGGGTCAACTACTTTTTTTCTATTTATTTTTCATCTCCCTATTTTTCGTTGACTAGATTCTAAAAAAACAGTCTGCTTCCTCTCGTCATTTCCATATCTATCTAATAAAAAAGGAAGAAGGAGAGAACTCTATCTAAGAGAGTTTTCTCCCCCTCTTTTCTATCATATAGCTCGATTGTAAGAGTATATATCAACTTTCACTCTTTTTGACCTGCGCCAGCAGATATATCTATTTACTGAGCTGCCAACTGTTTTCCAAGAGCCTTGCACTCTTCGATTACATCATCATCTGGTGCTTCCTGACAGATAAGTCCCTCACCGTTTAATACGTTTGCGCCGGCATCTCCTACTCTCTCAACCCAGTCTCTCATCCATTCTCCGTCTCCCCATCCATAGGAGCCAAAAAGAGCAACTGTCTTTCCGCCGAGACTTCCCTCTAATTCACACATAAAAGGCTCCATCTCGCCTTCTTCTAATACTTCTGCTCCCATAGCAGGGCATCCAAGTGCCATAACAGAGGCATCTTTTAAATCATCTACTGTAATATCACTTACGAATACAACATTTGCCTCTTTTCCTGCCTCCTCAATTCCTGCTCCGATTGCTTCTGCCATTACCTGTGTGTTTCCTGTCTGTGACCAATACACAACATTAATTTTACTCATGTTCTTTTCCTCCAATTCTTTTTTATCTAAAAATCATCCTGATTGATAGATACTAAACTGATATTTGATAAATTTGTTTTTGGTTCATTGCATCTAGAATTGTCATGCCATCTGCTAAAAACTGAATTAAAATTTCCTTTGCCCTATCAAATTTTTGAAATAGCTCAATTTTTTCAGTTACATCTCCATATACCTTCCAGTAGCCACTGTATAGGCTATTCTTTCCAGAATTTTCAATAAAGCCAACGACATCTTCCTCCGGATATCCGAGAAATAATCCCATCTCATGTGGAAAATTTGCTTTCTCCTCGATATATGCCCGATAGCGCTCCCGTAAAAGATATAGCCACTCTCTCATACAGCTTCCCTCATATCCCCACTGCAAAAGTAAGCTTCTGACCTTTTTCCTTCCTAGATACTCTCCCAACCTAGAGGCATCATATATAAGTAAAATTGTCTTTTCTTCTCCTGCATATAAAGTAAAATAAGATAAGATTGTGCGCTTTAAAATACGTTTTACTTTCGGCATATTTTCCCTTGAAATAATAAGAAGATTTGATGTCTTAAGTCCCGCAATCAGCGGCGCACACTGGAGTGCCAACTGCGTTTCTATTTGTTTTAAATCCATTCCTTTTACAATTTCTAATACTTCTTGACTCATAATGCCTCCTTAAATTAGTTAGTTAATTCTAACTTATATTTATAATACCTAATTCAAGTACGTTATGTCAACCCTATTATTGATATCGTTTCTCATTTTCGCCTTATCGATAACTCTTATCATCATTATCCTGCCCAAAAACAATTTTTTTATCCATCCAAAGATATTGGGATACCGAATTGCTCCGCACAATATGCTCCCGCAATTCTCAAAAAAAAAAGCTGTCAAAAAATTTATTTTCTGACAGCTTTTTTATTCCATTGCTTTTTAACCAATATTTATTTTTAAAAGTCCCATATTCCCTAAAAGCACGAGAGTATCTCTCATCCCCGCCACATAAGAAATATCTGCATACTTCGCTTCTAACTCCTCTGTCTGGGCGATATACTCGTCAATAATCTCTCTCGCTTGCTCTGACAGTTCTAAAGAGATATAAGCTTTCTCCACATCGATTAACTTTTTCTCTTTTTCTTGATATATGATATCTCTTTTTGCCATTTCTTCCCTACTTTTATTCATAAATGTACCAATTCCCAAAATTTTGTTATTCATTTCACTCACTTGCTTACCCTCTTTCAAAAATTTTTCTATTTATGCTTAATATAACATTTCGTCTTTATGATTACAAGTTCATTGTAAGAATTGGCGATTTACATGTAATAATTGGTAAATTTAGTAAAAAATTAATGTTTTTTAGATAAAATCTGTTTATCCCTTTTAATCCTCATTCATATATTCCATACGAGATACTCTCACGTACGTTCTTTTCCTCTTCATATAGTAATAATATACAACAAAACATACCGTCGCAAGTCCCCATGTAATCGGATAGACTGCCGCCACGGACTGAATTGTCACATGTGCTTTTACTAGATAAGCCAATAGTATAATTCTAATTAAACATAGATTAATGATAATGATTATCATAGACTGCATCGACTTTCCACTTCCCCGAATCACTCCACCTACCATCTCCATAATGGCATAGATAAAATAAAACGGATAGGAAATCCATATAATCTTAAGTCCCTCTGCGATTACCTCCTCGTCCTGACAAAATAGTCCAAGTGCCTGGCTTCCAAAGGCTAAAATTCCCATCGATATCAATACTGTGATAGAGATGGAGATGATATTTCCAACGACAAGCCCTCTCTCCATTCGCTTATAATTGCCCGCACCTAAATTTTGTCCGACAAAGGTGACCATCGTCTGACCAAACGCCGTAATCGGCATATAAATGAAGTTCTCTAGTTTAAAATAAACCGTAAACGCTGCCACAGATGTCTCTCCAAATCCATTGATATAATACTGTACGATAAGATTAGAGAGTGTGATGACCATCGATTGAATTCCAAGTGGAAAACCTACCTGACAAATTTTTTGAATCATCCTGATATCTATCTTCCATTTTACTTTATAAAGTTTTTCTTCTCTTACTAGATAGAGTATGATAGCCACTGCCGTAGCAGTCTGGGATAAAAAGGTGACAAATGCCGCCCCTCCCACTCCCATTTTCAAAACTGCGAGGAAAAATGCATCTGCCAAAACATTGAGAACTCCTCCCCCAGCTAATATAAAAAACGGAACTTTTGAGTTTCCCATCGCTCTTAAGAGACTGGCACCCATATTATATAAAATCATAGACGGGATGGCCAAAAAATAAATCCGAATATAGATAAGCGCCTCTTCCATAATCGACTCGGGCGTCTGGAGCCAGATAAGTGCTTGCCTTGACAATAATAATCCGATTATCATAAGGACAATTCCACCGATTGCTCCAAATAAAATAGAATTTTGAATCGTAGCCCTCGTCTTCTCCTCATCTTCTGCTCCGACAAATTGCGCAGTGATAACTCCTGCCCCCACCGATATTCCCACGAATAATCCGATAAGACAGGTTACCAAAATGCTGCTCGCTCCAACTGCCGCCGCCTCATGTTTTCCTAAGATATTGCCGACAAATAATACATCCGCCGTTCCATATAGTTGCTGAAATAAACTTCCCAAAAATAATGGAAATGCAAACATGCAAAATCCCTTTACAATACTTTCCTTCGTCAAATCAACTTTTTTCTCTCTCATCTCGCCTCCTACAATAATAAATCTAATTTATCTTTTGCAAACTCATCTCCCTGTTTGGCTGCTTTTTTATACCATTCTATCGCTTTTGCGAAATTTTGTTTTGCTCCTCTTCCAGCCCCATAGCAGTATCCAAGCCAAGTTTGCGCCTTCACCTGCCCCTGCTTTGCGGCTCTCTCAAACCAATAGATTGCCTTATTATCGTCTTGCTCCACTCCATCTCCTCTATAATAACAATAGCCGAGATTACACTGTGCATCTGCATGTCCATAGTTTGCGGCCTGCTCATACCACTGAGCGGCTTTATTCATGTCTTTCTTAACGCCATGTCCATTATTATAGCAATAGCCAAGCCAAAATTCCGCCTCGACATCGCCCTGCTCTGCCGCCTTGCGAAAGCAATATACGGCCTGCTCTAAATCCTGCTGCATACCGTCCCCAATATAATAGCAATTCCCAAGCTCACGAAAATATTCTGGCGCAGCATAGGGATTTTTTAGATTTTCACTCCACTCGCGATATCCAACCTCTTGGGCTGCCTCACTCTCCAAAAATATCTTATAGTCATCCTTCCAGCCAGCTAAAATCATAAATGAGACAATCACCTTCTCAATAGCCTCTTCTTTTAAGTACATTTCCCTTCCAAGAATCCATCTCGCCTTACTGACAAGCTGCTTTTTTTCATCAAAATCCTTATCCGCATTCTGATAAAATA
Source organism: Blautia sp. (assembly GCA_030841965.1). Taxonomy (GTDB): domain Bacteria; phylum Bacillota; class Clostridia; order Lachnospirales; family Lachnospiraceae; genus JAUUSJ01. The sequence continues at coordinate 40,845 of JAUUSJ010000001.1, read as the reverse complement.
AGAAATGCACTTTCTCATCCACAGCCTTAGCCAAAAGCTTATTCTCTATCTGAAAAGAAGGGGCATAATCCTTCAAAACTCCGAGAAGAACAACCTTCTTCTCCATAATATCAGAGCCACATTCCATTACTATTTTTGCTAATTTCTCATAAAATTCATTCACATTATACCTCCAAAAGAAATCACTGACATCTTCCCATCAAAACTGCCTTATATAAAGAGATTTTCCAAAATATTAGCCAGACTGTTCTCTATTGTACAGACTTTTGTTTCAGTTCTCTTAGATTTTTTGCAGCATCCTCACATTTGGCAACAATTTCTTGATACTGTGCATCGTATTTTTGAAACTCCTCACTCACCTTTTGGTGTTTTTGTCTGGCATCCTCTAGCTTTTGCAAATCAGATTTATTTGCTTCACTCTCTTTTTCAATCTGTTTTTTCTTATTTTGGAGTTGTTCATAAATCTGCTTTTTACTCTCCTTTTTCTTCTCCAAATCCTGCTCACAGTATTGCTTTATACATGCTAAAAATGTCTGATTTTCCAAAAGATCTGCCACTTTTTCTAAAAGTTCTCCTCTATCCTTTACTGCCAATGCATTTTCAATTTGAAAGACATCTTGCTCTCCCTGAGCCAGTTCCTGTTCCACCTGCTTTAATTGCCTCTCTAAGTCTTCCTTTTCTCTATCGACAGACTCCATTTTTTCTAGATATTCTCTACAGTTTTCTTGCTCTTTTTCCAGAACTAATCTAGCGGCTTCTTCCTTTTGTCTTAAAATTTTATGCTTTCTTGTCATAGAAATCTTTTTGCTAGCATACTGCTGCATCATATTGGATACCTGGTATGCCTTAATCTCTCTATCATAAAATTCTGCTAATTTTGCGATACCTTCCAAATCGATAATTCCCGCTACAGAAATATCATCTCCACTTCCTATTTGAGAAAATTTTGGAAGCATTTCTTCGAGATATTTTTCAAATTCCTCCGTACCATTCTCCACAATATAACAGCTTAGACTTTCATAAAAAACATGTGTTCCTTCCATGTCACGGTAAGAATCCTCCACTCCGTCTGTGCCAAGATAACACGCGACAACCTCTCTATCGCAAAGATCGAGAATGCAAGAACGAATCTCCTTATCTGCATCAAAATCACACATTGATGTCGTCACATTTTCATGACAATTCTCATCCCAAGGAATCGGCTGGTCAACTTCTCCGTCTCCATAAAAAACATCACAGCGTCCATCTCCTTGCTGAATCAAAATCAAAAAATTTTTCACTCGCAAAGACGCGATTAACGTAGTTCCATATGCATGCTCTATATGCATTTTTCTTCTATATTCCTCTGCATATTCACCTGCAAGTTTAAACTCTTCCTCTGTAAAGGGATGAACTGCAAAATGTTCCTTTACAGCTTTATTCCATTTAAAGACAATCGAATCTGTCAGCTTCCTTATCAAAACTTCCTTATCCTCAGGAAAAGAAAATCCATCGTAGCCCTCTTCCTTTTCCTCCAGCATCTGAGCATACTCTGTATTTAAGCTTTCTTCCACAGAAATATCCTCCGTGCCAAAAATACGAAAGAAATAGCTATCACTCTTTTGATTTTGTAAAAAAGAATTCCATTCTTCTAATTCTTTCTTAGCAATCTCCCTTTTTCGATTGTACAAAATATACGAGGCAAAGCTCTCCAGCTCCTCCTTAGCAATTTCCGTCACCATCTTGGAGCCAATATTACTTCTCATACAAACAGAAGAGCCATGTCCATCTGCCACAATCGCAATATGAAATAAATCATTATCCTCCGCAAAGGAAGCGGAATAATCTTGACATACAATATCTCGCATCACATGCATATGCCCGCGAACGCTTTTGTGAAAAGAATAAATTTTATTCTTAGTCATTGAATCTCTCCTAATTTTTAATCCCAATCTTCCTCTTCCCAGTCTCCCAAATCGCTCTCCACCTCTGGCTCTGGGTCATACTCCACATGCTCGTCAATTAAAATTTCCTCGGTCGCCTCGCCGCTATCAATCGCCTCCTTAATAATATCGGCTCCAGTCACCGGCTCTGTACAAGTACGACTTGTGCTGGCAAGCATCGATGCAGTGACAGAAGAAAACTGAATAAGACGGGCAAATAATTCCCAGTCATTTGTCTTTACAACTGCCTCACTATTTCCGACTACCTCCGCCAACATTTTAATATCTGCATCATCACTCATCGCAAATCCAATCTTAATTGCTCTGGCAAACCACTTATTTTTGCGAATTTCGTCGAGAGCCGGCTTATAATTACTTGTGGCATATCCATCTGACATAAATATAATAATCGGCAAATAAGCTCCCGTCATAGAGCTTAAAAATGCATTTCTCGACAGTTTTGAGTTTAGCTCCTCAAGCGCCGCTCCCATCTCTGTGAGTCCACCCGCTTTTACCTCCTGCCACATAAAATCTTCCGCCTCCTCAGGGCCTTCCGCCTGTAGCCATCTACAGTCAGAATTAAACTCGAGAACGGCGATTTTTAGGAGGGCATCTGCGTTTGTCTTCGCCTGCTCTTTTAAAATCTCAATCGTCTCCTCCATCGCACGATTCAATGTTGCAATTGGAATTCCATCCATACTTCCCGATGTATCTAAAACATAAAAAATATTTAACGCTCTTCTAGGTGTTCCACCTAAAATATCTGTTGTTGGCATATCCATTCACCCTTCCTTTCCATCTAAGTTTCTCACTCATTCACTTCAATTTTTAAAACCTCATTATACAAATACACACTCATTCCTTCTCTGAGTGGCATAATCTCATTTGGAGCCACCTTTCTCGTCTTACCACTCGCAAGGGATACTGTCCAAACCTGATTACTTAAATTTTTCAATCCCAAAGCTCTCTTATCGGATTTCTTCGCGATGACATGACCTACGGGCTTTAACGCCTCATCTGTATTACAAGTGCCAAGCTGACAGCGATAGATTCTGCTGTCCGCCACTCCCGGAATCGCATAGTCACGAAAACAAATACGGTAAGGCAACTTCAATCTCTCCCCACATCGCTCACAGTTGCAGTTTCTTCCATTTTCTGTAAAAATTTCATTGCCACAGGTGCATGGAATTATCTCACTTCTAAATCGCACAAGTCGCTTTAGCCATTCCAATTCCGACGGGCGAGCATTCGGATGATGCAACGCCTTTTGACTAAATGCCGTCAAAAATAAATCTTGCATATAGTCTGGCAAATACGGCCAAACAATAAGTGTATTTTTGTGAATCTCTGGATGAGGTGCATTTTCTCGATTATCTGGGTCCATAATAAAAGTCGCCTCCGAACCATAAAGCTTTTCTTGAAGCTCTGGAGATAGACATGGGACAAGAGATTTCTTGCCCTCAAGTGGATGATTGAGGCAAAATAAAATAAACAAAATAACAGACATAGAATAGCGGTCACTTAGGCTATTTGGCATACTTTTGCCAAGAACAACCTCAGGAGCCATATATCTTGGCTTTCCCGCAATTCCTGTCTCCATTCCATCTGGAGCTACATTATCATTATCACAAATCAACACTTTCCCTGTACTCGGATTAATAAAGAAATTTCCATCATTTAAATCTTGGTAACTATATCCTTGATTATGTAAAATTCGATAGGCAGATACGATATGAAGCGCAACATCCGTAATCTTGCGAAATGACGGAAAGCGAACCTCTGCAAGCATAAATTCCGACAACTCAGAATATCCCGGTGGGCGAAGTCCCATCACATACCCAAAGCTCCCATCTTTCCATTTTGTCAAATCGATAGGCCATAAAAACTCCTCACTCGGTGCCCCATGTCTCACATTATTTTGTAAATTCTGGTAAAAAGCTTGAGGATTTTTCCCCAATCCTTTCGGCTTATACCATTTTAGTGCCATAAACTGCTCATTATATTTTATAATATAAATATCCCCCTGACCGCCCTCGGCAAGCCATCTAGCTACAATAAGCTCATTCCCTAATATTGTCTCAATTCTTGTTCCAAAGGCTAATTTTGTGCTATCATCCATCCCTATATCGCCTCCATTTTATGTTATTGGTCCGCCCTTCTTCTTGCATTACTAGGCATCTTTCACAAAGTAAACTATTGTTTTTAGAATTACACTGTGCATATTATATCATGTTTTAGGCTTTTTATCAATCTAGTGCAAATGGATGTATTTGTCATAGATAATATAATAAATTATATATTTTTGTCATAAGCCCCCTCTAAAAAATGGAATTGTTTATCATCACTTAGCAAAAATTCCCACCCTGAATAAATAAATTTCCCAATAGGAAGGAAACAGACATGATACAGATAATAGTATGTAAAAGAGCGCTGATTTCTCAGCGCTCTTTTCCCTATCAAATATATTTTTTAAGGTTAGGGTCAAAAAGCATTTTGACCCTTTTGATACTGGATTGCTCCGCACAATGTGCTCCCACAATCCTCATTTTATTTAAGTAGATAAGTTAATGTTTGAATTTATGCCTCTTCACACTGGCACTGTCTCACGACAACACTCTTAATTCCCTGATTGTCTAAATATCCACAGGCCTGAAGTCCTGCTGTTATTACTGCATTCCATTTATTCGCTGATAAATGATAGGTCGTGTGGTCATCTAGCTCAATTGTGCAGGCATTCTCTACTGAACACTCTTCTCCACAGGCAATCTTATACATGTTTTTTCTACTAATTGCACCTATCTCTTCCAGAGTATTAATCATCCTATAAACAGTTGCTGTCCCGATTCGACTATCCCTCTTTACTGCCTTATAATAAATTTCTTTACAGCAAGAACAGTCTTCCTCTAATATAATGTCAAGTAGCATTAATCTCTGCTTCGTAATTCTTCCGCCCTGTTCTTTTAGCTTTTGAATTACCATTTCTTTTTGCATCTGCGTACGATGATAGCTTCTAGAATCTTGTGCCTTTCTATTTTTTTGCTTTAATTCCTGCACTCTGCGCCTCCATTTCTCCTATACCAGATGACAGTTCTGCAAAAAACTATCACCTTCTTGGAAATTCGCAAACGATGTTTGAAAGGTATGATAACGACGCCTCTCATCTTTTCCAATCTTAGTGACAGTGTCCTCCACAGTTCTTGCAATCCCCTCCACAGGAGAGAGATTTTCCTGCCTTTTTATCTTTTATCATACTTCTTATAATAAGAACTACAATACCAACTAAAATAGCTCCAACAATAAAAGTTCCCATATCAAACACCCCCTAAAATCTAATCTCATCGCCTATTATATCGGGAGCAAAACTTTGCTCCACAATACAATATACGATATTATTTAAACTGACATGTCTGCTGACATAAACAGCCACGAGTGAAAGATTCTCTTTATTTTGCAGCAAACATTTTCTCTGTATTTACATTTAAGCTATTGCTCTGCTTATAAGGACGAACTAATAAGTATACAAATCCTATAATAAGTGCAAATGCCACAATTGTCCAGATACCAAGTCCGCCACCTGTTACTAAAGTACCAATCTGGTTGATAACTAAGGATACAATATATGCTAATCCACACTGATATCCAATTGCAATCCAGAACCATTTTGTATTATTCATCTCACGCTTGATTGCACCCATCGCTGCAAAACAAGGAGCACAGAGTAAGTTGAATGCTAAGAATGCATATCCAGATACAGCAGTAAACTGAGCACCCATATTTGCATACACGCTTCCTTCTCCGCCACCGTATAAAATACCCATTGTTCCAACGATATTTTCCTTTGCTACAAGTCCTGTGACAGATGCAACTGCTGCCTGCCAGTTACCCCATCCCTGAGGAATGAAAATCCAGCAGATTGCCTTACCAATCTGAGCGAGAATACTGTAATCCATCTGGTCTTCTGCTAACATCTGGAATGCTCCATCCACAAATCCAAAATAGGTTGTAAACCAGATAACGATTGTGGATAAGAGAATGATGGTACCAGCCTTCTTAATAAAGGACCAGCCACGCTCCCACATGCTTCTCAAAACATTAGATACTGTTGGCATATGATATGCTGGAAGCTCCATAACGAATGGCGCTGGGTCACCAGCAAATATTTTTGTTTTCTTTAAAATAATACCAGAGCAAATGATTGCTGCGATACCTAAGAAATATGCAGATGGAGCCACCCATGGAGCGCCATCAAAAATTGCTCCTGCAACCATCGCGATAAATGGAAGCTTCGCACCACAAGGGATAAATGTTGTTGTTATAATTGTCATCTTACGGTCTCTGTCATTCTCAATTGTTCTGGATGCCATAATACCAGGAATACCACAACCTGAACCAATTAACATCGGAATGAAAGATTTACCTGAAAGACCAAATTTGCGGAAAATACGGTCCATAATAAATGCGATACGCGCCATATAACCACAAGCCTCCAAGAAGGCAAGGAAAATAAATAAAATTAAAATCTGAGGAACGAAACCAAGTACTGCACCGACACCGGCAACAATACCGTCCATAATTAATCCTCTCAACCAGTCTGCACAGTTGACACTGTCTAATGCTGCCTCGATAAATACAGGGATACCAGGAATCCAAATACCATAATCTGCTGGGTCTGGCGCCTCTCCATTATACTCATCAAATACCTGCTGTGCCGCTGTCAACTCCGCGAAAGTGGATGTTACTTGCTCATCCGCCATCGTCTCTTCATCTACAACTGTATAAGTAGCTGTATCTGCCTCTGTGAAGTTTGATACTAATTGAGCAACCGCTGCCTTTGCCGCCTCTGTATCGTACTCTTCCGACTCACTGTCTAAAGCTGCCTCGATAGAAGATACGTCAACTCCCTTTGCAGCTGCTGCCTCGACAAATCCGTTAATTACCTGACTTGCTCCTGCAAATTCTTCGTCAACTTCTGCGAACTGACTACTTCCAATTCCAAATAAATGCCATCCGTCACCGAATACACCATCATTTGCCCAGTCTGTAGCAATACCGCCGACCGTCGTTACCGAAACATAATAGACGATAAACATAATAACTGCAAAGATTGGAAGTGCTAACCACTGGTTTGTGACAACCCTGTCAATCTTATCTGATGTCGTCAATGTCTTCTCTTTATTCTTCTTACAACATTCTCCGATAATAGAAGAAATATAAGTATATCTCTCATTTGTGATAATACTCTCAGCATCATCATCAAATTTATCTTCTAATTCTTTAATCTCAGCTGACACATCTGGCACAGACTTCATCATATCTGCAATTTTATCGTCGCTCTCTAAAAGCTTAATTGCAAAAAATCTCTTCTGCTCCTCTGCGACATCCGAGCCCAATTTATTTTCCACCTTTTTGATGATTTCCTCTACACCTTTATCAAATTGGTGGACAATCTCACTTTTTCCTCTTTTCGCTGCATCCACTGCTTTTTGTGCCGCCTTCTCAATTCCCGTTCCCTTAAGAGCAGAAATCTCAACAACCTCACATCCAAGCTTCTTACTCAATTTGTCTATGTAAATCTTATCTCCTGATTTCTCCACGATATCCATCATATTGACAGCCATAACAACTGGGAAACCAAGCTCCATAAGCTGTGTAGATAAATATAAGTTTCTCTCAATATTGGTTCCATCCACAATATTCAAGATAGCGTCTGGCTTATCTGTGATAAGATAATTTCTCGCTACTACTTCCTCTAAAGTATAAGGCGATAAGGAATAAATTCCCGGTAAGTCCATAATTGTGACATCCTTATGTCCTTTTAATCTTCCCTCTTTCTTTTCCACTGTAACACCTGGCCAGTTACCGACAAACTGATTTGAACCTGTCAAGGCATTGAATAATGTCGTCTTACCACAGTTAGGGTTACCCGCCAATGCAATTTTGATTGCCATATCTTTTCTCCTTTCCTATGTCAAAGTTTGTAAAAGCTATATTTTATTTTCTATCACTTATTTTAATTAGTATGCACTAACTTTATGACAAAAAATCTAGGAGGATTTTTACTCCCCCTTATAATCTCTCCTTACTTTTTCGCTTAGAGAATGATTATCTATGAAAATGGACTACTCCACTTCAATCATCGCTGCATCTTCCTTACGAAGAGATAACTCATAACCGCGTACCGTAATCTCAACAGGATCTCCAAGTGGTGCGACCTTTCTCACATAAATCTCGACACCCTTTGTAATTCCCATATCCATGATTCTTCTCTTAACTGGGCCAACTCCTGTTAACTTCTTCACCTTTACTGTCTGACCAACAGCCACATCTCTCAATATCATATTTTTCTCCTCCTAGACCATAATCTTGTGGGCCATATCCTTACCGATAGCCACCCTTGCATCCTTAATATTCACGATAATATTACCTTGAATCTCAGACACAACAGTCACCGTCGCTCCTACAACAAAACCCAAATTCTCTAAATGTCTCCGGGTCTCGTCTTTGCCTCCTACTTTCTTAATCACATAAGGTTCTCCTGTATTTACCATTGACAACGGCATTCTTATCCACCTTCTTATCTTGATTGAATATAAATTTTTCTTGATTGATTATGATTTTCATTTTCATTAATCTCAATTACAAAATTAGTATATTCTAACTGCGATTAGTTGTCAAGAATTTAACCTTTCTTTTTTTCTTGCTAAATGATAATTTTTTCTCATTAAGCGTTTTTTTAACTAATAATAAGAAAAATAGCTACCACAAATTTTATTCTAAAACAAATAAAATTCTGTAGTAGCTATCTTTTTACTAATTCAATTCCGCAATCCTGCTAACTCCCACATAAATATCACTAATCTTATACCAAGTTGGATAATCCACAATTCCACTCACAGGTAGCCCAAACACAGACTGAAACTTTTCTACAGCTTCTTTCGTCTGTTCTCCGAATTGTCCGTCTACACGAATTGTAGGAAGAGATGGGTAAGCTCTTGCAATACGATTCAGCTGCTCTTGCATCTGTCTTACTTTATTTCCAGAAGAACCAACTGTTAAATCTGAGCCAGGCCAGGAGGATGGGATACCAGAAATCTGTTCAGCGGTATTAATATATATAGAATCTCCGTAATAATAACGAAGAATCTCAATCGGTGTATATCCCTGGTCGCCTAAGTATTTCGACCCCCACTGTGTCATCCATTCCGGACAAGATACTCTCTGTCCATCACAGTATTGAGTTAAAATCGGCTGTGTTACTCCAGGACGAGATAAATAATTGGCAAAAAGATTATCTACAACACTGTCGATGGTATCATAAACATTTTTTCCAGGAATCCATTTATGGTCATAGGCAGTGGAAGAAGTGATGGTAAAATCGTAGCCTTTATTTCTATACCATTCTGTGTAAACTCGATTAAGAGTAAAAGACATGATAGCGAGTACATTTGCTTGAATAGAAGATTCAGGCCATGTGGCGTAAATTTCGCAGGAAGCTACATTTTTAATATAGTCCTTATAGCGAACATAATAATTTTGTGCGGTAGTATCTCCGACAGAGCCATCGTGAACGATGATGTACTCAGGGATAACGACACGGCTTAGTACAATCTCACCAGAACCTGCAATTGGTTTGATTTCGTCCTCCGCAATTTTGGGTGGATAATCACCATAAAGTGTATGTGGACCGATGACAAATGTCTGGAAATCAGAATTTTCCATCGCAATCGGTGTCATATCAACATTTTGAATAGCGGTTACATCAGGGAGAATTTCTGCGCCAGATATAGTAACAGGCTCATATTCTTCAGCTTGAATTGAGAAATTATACTCCGAATAAGGCTGGTCTCTTCCTGGCTCCATGCTATACTCGAGGGGCGGGGAAGGAAGATTAATTGTCTCGGTTTGTCCAGAAGAGTCTGTCTTAAGTTGCTCGATTACTTTGTCTGGGTCGCCCGTATAAGAAATGTCGATAGTGGCATTTTCTACGGGAATAGAGCCAATTGTGGAAGTAATATTTATCTTTAATTTTCCAGAGTCAGTTTGTTGTGTTTGAATCATAAAATACCTGCCATATAAGCTCTCTTTTTTTCAGTATATGATAAATCTTAAAAAAGTTTCAGTTTTTTTATATCAAAAACTCTCTATTCCTTCATGAAAAAAATTATTGTCACCTTTTTCCTGACTTATGTAGCAAAACTCATTTCAATCGAACAAGACAGGTATTACTCCATCTACCAGAGTTTCTATGTTAAAAACCTACCTCTACATTCACAATACCATACGCCAAAATACATTGGCGTGTATCGTGATTTCAATTCACACTCCCAAAAGGGAGTGACGATAACCTAACCCTCTTTTTTGCATAATCCATTATTTCAATCCACACTCCCAAAAGGGAGTGACGATAACGCAAGTAGAAGATTTTACACTAATTATGAGATTTCAATCCACACTCCCAAAAGGGAGTGACAAACATGTACGATAGTCAAGATGATGCAAGACAATTTCAATCCACACTCCCAAAAGGGAGTGACATTAATGCTTTAAAAAATGGAGATAGCATTGACATTTCAATCCACACTCCCAAAAGGGAGTGACGGCGGAATTGCAGATAGTCTGGAAAAAGACAGAATTTCAATCCACACTCCCAAAAGGGAGTGACGATTGCCGCAATGCGGGCAATTCCTCGCTTTGTCAATTTCAATCCACACTCCCAAAAGGGAGTGACCCGATGGGATGCCAGCAGCAATCACTATTGTCAATTTCAATCCACACTCCCAAAAGGGAGTGACCAGTTAAATGTTTCTAAATTATAAACACTTGACTATTTCAATCCACACTCCCAAAAGGGAGTGACGGTACATTTGGAGTTACTGTTAATGTAACCGATATTTCAATCCACACTCCCAAAAGGGAGTGACGGCATTCCAGCACCAGTATCCTCCCCAGCTAGATTTCAATCCACACTCCCAAAAGGGAGTGACGATGTTTTCCATCTTTACCGATATAGTCTATCTGATTTCAATCCACACTCCCAAAAGGGAGTGACCCTAATTACGCTCCTTTTTTAATCAAATAACATCATTTCAATCCACACTCCCAAAAGGGAGTGACCCTTTCACTAATAATTCTGGCAAGGGTTTCAAAATTTCAATCCACACTCCCAAAAGGGAGTGACGCCCATCTCAGCTGTCGACTTTCCAGTCTGCGCTTATTTCAATCCACACTCCCAAAAGGGAGTGACGTAAAATCCTTTGCTATAGCCTTTACCAACTGTATTTCAATCCACACTCCCAAAAGGGAGTGACTTATATGCCGAATCTGGTAATCTACAAGAGCCGATTTCAATCCACACTCCCAAAAGGGAGTGACCGCTCTGGAAAGCTTTTCTTTACATGTTTTACCATTTCAATCCACACTCCCAAAAGGGAGTGACCTATGCTATTCCAAATTTCTTGTACTTTATTTCTATTTCAATCCACACTCCCAAAAGGGAGTGACGTTTAAATTTTCCATTGTCTCCTCCTAAAAAAAATTTCAATCCACACTCCCAAAAGGGAGTGACTATATTCCTCAATTTTGCTATATTCTGTAATCGATTTCAATCCACACTCCCAAAAGGGAGTGACCGCAATATATAGCAAAACAATATGTATATCCTACTAAATATGCTATATATTTTTTGTTACAATATATTTATACAATTTTTACTGCAAATATTGACCTTTTTTTAGTGCGAATCTCCACACAATTTATGATTACTTTCCCTTCGCACTACTTAGTTTATTTCCAAAGAAATACTGGATATTCATCCATATCCCCTCTAATATATCTTGCTAGCAATAAACTTTGTACATGAGGAACTAATCCCCATTCTATTTTTTCTTCTAAAAATGGATGTTTTATTATTTCTTTTTTTCTCTTTTGCCATGCATTAATAATAATTTTCCTTCCATTATCTGTCATTAGAACAGCTCCATTTTCCTTTTTTATAAAATCTGATGCTTTTATCATCTTGCGATTAATTAAGCTGAACACAAATCTATCTACCATAACTGCTCTGAATTCTTCCATTAAATCTAATGCTAATGAAACCCTCCCTGGTCTATCTACATGTAGAAAACCTATATATGGATCTAGACCCACAGAAGACAAAGCTGAAGAACATTCATTCGCAAGCAAAGTGTAACAAAATGATAACATAGCATTAACATTATCTAATGGTGGTCTTCTATTCCTCTCTTTAAAATAAAATTGTTCTTTATTATGCAAAATAAGAGAATCTATAACTGAAAAATACTGATGTGCAGCATTTCCCTCTATTCCTCTAATAGAATCTATAGATTTACTTTCCAAAAGCTGAAATAAAAAATTATCTAAATTTGCTGTAACTTTTTTTATTGCTTCTACATCCACTTGCAAGGCATGATCTCTTGTGGCACGTTCTAAAATCCATTTGCTATTATATATTTTACCTATAATCATATTACGAGCAATACTAAGGCTTCGAGTTTTATCCTCTGAAATTCTATATTGCTCTTTACGCAATAAAACATTCCCTTTTATTTCTCCAGTTACACTGGCTAAAAATTGTCCTCCATTCATTGACATAAAACAAAGTGAAATATTATTTTTAGCGCAAGCTCCCATTAATGCTGGACTAGCACCAGAATATCCAAATGTTACTATTCCCTGTAAATTAAGCAGCGGAAATTGCCTAACTACTTTATTTTTCTCTAATATAACAACTGATTCTCCTTCTAGTGCTAAATAGTACTCTGGAGACGTAATATATAATGTATTTAATAACTTTCTCATTCTCCTTTTTCCTCTATGCTATTTAAAATATATTCATGTACTAAACGTTTTTTTAATAATTTAGGAACGCAAATTTCCTTCAAAGAACATGCATTACATGATTTAGGCTTCCACTTAACTTTGGGAGTATATTGTTTTTCAAATAAATCATGCATCTCTTCACAAATTTTTTCTACTCTTTCTCTCAAAGCTTCACTAATCTCCACCTTTTCTCTTCTTTTTGTTTTTCCATAATATAAATATCCATATTCTATTTTAGTACACATCATTTCTTCCAAGCACATTGCTTGTGCTACAAGTTGTAATCTATCTACATCATCTTCTTTTGCTTCTCCTTTTTTATATTCTACAGGATATACTTTATAATAATCCTCCCGACCATATAAAGAAATTCCCTCTTCTTTAGTTGTCTTTTTAAACTCTACTACATCACAAATTCCTGTAATTCCAAGCTTTGTTGAAAACACTCTCATTTCTCTTGATATAAGTATATTTTTTCTACTCTCCAATGTCGGACCTTCATGTGCTCTTTCATGCATAATTTTTCCTTCAATAGTACGTAAATTTTCTTCCCACTGATTTTCTATATGAATCAAAGCCCACTGTCTCCTGCAAAACGCAAAATGTTGTATCCCAGATAACATTAAATAGTCTTCTTCCTTATAAACCTTCATATTCTTCAACTTTCAAACCTTCCAATGGACAATACTCTATTTTATAATCTTCCACAGTTTTTGGTATTTTTCCTTCATCTTTTCGTCTTATTTTTATACTATCATGAACCCTCCTAGAAGAATATTGACCGAGCTTACAGTCATGAATCCACCAATATAATTTATAAACTTCCATACTTCCATCTGGTCTTGCAGCAGAACTATCATTAACAAATAATGTTCGAATAGCCTCCTTTATTTTTTCTGCATCTTCCTCTGTAAATCCTGTTTTTTCTGCTAATTGTACATTTATACTTCCTTTTAAAACATATAAACCAAAATCGACTCTATGTTTCATTCCCATAGTGTCAGAAGCTTTTCCCTCCTTTTCCTCGCTATTCACACTTTTAGTAATTTGAATACTTGTAATGTCTATCGGGTCTACGCTAAAAGCTGGATGTATAGAAACAGGTCCTCTTATACCAAGTGATAATTGTTCATTTTTAAATGCAAAAACTTGACCAAAACTTCTGACATCTGTCCATGCTTTACAAGCAGCTTCATATCCTTTTTCACGGTCTGCCTTTTTCCCCTTTTTTAACTCTTTTCCAAAAATAGAATTCGCCTCTGCTCTAGCCTTTAAACTTTTAAACTCATCTATTTTCTTATCATCAGACTGTACAAAAATAGATTCTCCCATATCCAATAAACGATTTCTAATCTTTCTTTTTATACATACGTCAGATATTTCTCCATATCCATCATAAGTTGTACGAGGCATATTTCCATTTAATGGATCACCATTGCAATTTGCATTATTCACAATAATAATTGCTTCAAAATCAATTTTATTTTGTAAAATTCCCATGTTTCATCCTCCCTTTAATTTTTCTTTTTCTCTATAGAATTTTTAATAATTACTTGTCTTTGTGTATCAAATCCTAGGCAAAATTCTCCTCCAAAATTTCCTGCCTTTCGGAACTCCTCAATATCTATTTTGGAAGACACTTCACCTAATAACTCATATAAAACTTTCCCCTTCGCCCCCAATTTTTCTCTATATGGTATTAATTTTCTATTCAACTCTAACCATGTGTCACATGGTTTTTGAGTAAATCTTGTGTACATCCTAATAGCATTTGTTGCTCTAATATCCTTCTCTTCTCCCTTATCTGATAATAAAGCCCAAGCTTCAATTGCATCTGCTATTGCTAATAATCTACCACAATTATATCCAATATCGTTTGTATCCTTTACTTCCATTAAATTTTTCTCCTTTCTATAATCATTTTTTTCTTTACAATATAATGCACATGCTATTGTTAATACTCTTATCCATATGCTTAACTTACTATAGTTTTGTGGAAACTTAGATTTATTAATAGCTGCTTGTACAATATCTCGTGGAATATATTTTCCATCACAAATACATGGCAATATTCTTTCTACTGTATTAGACAATAACTTTTTATTCGCATCTAATTTTCCATTTCTATCCACACCATACGCCACTTTTGCTATATCAATAGGCGCAGGTGCTCCATAACAATATCCACCTTTCTTTTCTTCTTCATTATAATAAGGAATATTCCATCTACAAGTTTTATGCCAGGCTTCTATATTGTCAATTAACTTATCACATTCTTGTTTGCCGTTATATTCTTTTAAATAAATTACTGCAAGTCTTCCCGTTGTTGCAGCATCAAGCCCTAATATTGTTAACTGTGTATCTTGAATAATTTCTCCTTTATATCCTTTTATAGCGCGCTGAAATTGGACGGCAATATCTTCTTCCAAACTCGGCTTATCTTCTATTTCATTTTCCCATCCATTTGCTATTTCTTTTGAACTTCCTAAAATATATGGAACTTTTTCTAATTTTGTTCCCCAAAAAACAAATACTTTACTATCTATATAATTTTTTTCATTTTGACGTTGTATTAACCATTTTAAAGCATTATGGGCTTTTTGAGAAGCTTCATAACTAATCTGATATGCCTGTTTAGCATTATCAAACCTTCCTCTATAAGTAAAATTTTTATCATCATTGGCAGAAATCAATTTAGATTTATCCCCATCATTTCTTATTTTTGATGGATGTTTATTACTTATTCTTTTTTCTTCTCCTAATACACGACAAAATCCCTTTTCGACATTTTTACTTGAATAATATTGTATAAATTTTTTTCTTATCTCTTTATCCTCATATAAATTAGGTGTATAATCAAAACCTTCTACCGAAAATATCACAAAAGCATCACTTTGATTTCCTACAGATATTTTCCTATCTTCTCCGAGTAACTCCCATTTCTTTGTCAATTTTCCCTCATAATCTACCGACAAAATACCATCATCTATTAAATCTTTTATCACTGATTTTTTTTGTAAGTACAATAATACAGATTTTAATTTTGGATCTCCATACTCTGAATCCACCCAATCTTTTAAATTTTCCATATAATCTTTATAATATTCTTCATTATCCTCCCCACAATAAACCTTATAATCACCTGCTATATATTTTAGTTTATCAAACAATGGATGAGGCGCAGAACCTGAGCTTCGACTAACAGAATCTTCCGTAACTGGGATAATTTTTCTAGCATTCTCTCTTTCTATTATCTCTCCCCTTATAAACTCTCCTTTATTATTTATAGTAATTTCTATATGCGCTTGTTGAGTCGAATGTGATATCTCTAATAAATCATCTGCTAACTCATCCTCCGCATTGGCTATATAATCATACGTTTTCACAAGATTATTCAAATTCACTCTCTACTCACCTCCTCTATCAATTTTTATAACCATCTAAAATTTCTTTTTCTTTTATTCCTAAAAAATTTTTTCCAAAAACAAATTCTTTTTTCTTCATTTTTTTCAATGTAATTCTATACTTACACTCTTCTGGAGTACAAAATTGAATGACTCCATTTATCATCTTTGGGTTCCAAAATAATGCCTCTAATTCTTCTTTTCCATTTTGATCTGGATAACATAGTGAATGATACATCAGACCAAATTGTATTTCTCCACTATCTTTATAAAAACTTTCTTCTTCTCCTGTTACTTCTTCTACATCCGCTTGACATTCTCTAGTTCCAAGAAAAACATCTCTTCTCCCCCCTTTTGCAATACATCTTTTCGCAATAAAATAATGTTTATTTTCATTAAAATCATCTTTTAAATCAGTTCTATTTTGATTAAACTCAAAATGAGCAGTAATAATATAGGATACATCAGCCAAATAAGTATAATAAGACAAATCATTTCCTCCATTATATTTAATCGGTCTCATTCCCTTTCTTTCAGTCCTAATTTGATTTAATACCTTTACCTCATCAATATACCAAAGTAAACTCGGTTTCCAATAAACACTAGATACAACCCCTTTTAAAACTTCTGCTGGTGGAATTGCCAATGAAGTTTTTTCTCCTCCTATTTTTGTCATAGGGTCTGTAAATAAAGCATATCTTCCTGTAACTTTTAATTTAATTTGGTTCTTTTTCATGCTTTCTCCTTCCTTTACATATAAAACAGAGTATTAGTAGTAAAAACTCTTTTATTATTCTATATAATAAAGCTCTCTATCATCTCCTCATCAAGTACACCTAAATTCTCTTCATCATAAAAACCATCTCCTAAAATATAAATTCCCATTTCCTTATTTTTAGTTAATTTTTTGTCTATAACAGCTCCTTTCTCTACTAAGTTTTTAAATTGATAAAAATACAAGTTAATACAATATTTTCTTGCTTCTTTTAAAAGTTTTCTTTTTCTCTTCACCGCATCAAATTCTGTCAGATTTTGAATTTCCATCGAAAGCTCTCTTCCTCTCGTTTTATATGGTACTAATACAGATACAGAATTTTTATCAATAACATAAAAATTCTCACTTGCTGATTTAAATTTAATAGTAAGTTGAGATTCCAACTTGTTTTGCAACATTGTGTATAAATATTTTTCACTATATTGTTTCATCACAGATTTTTCTATTTTATATCTAAAATTTTCCTTTATTTCCTTCTCATTATAATAATAGGAAAAATAATCCGTCACTGTATTTATATCTGCAAAAATATCTTTATTATTTTCTAAAATCCTTCTACTATTTTTCCTTCCATATTCTATTTCTTTTAATTTTGAGTAACTTCCCTCATCATAATTTATGACGTCACAATATCCAACTTTATTCTCTCCATTTCTGTTTACTCGCCCCGCTGTTTGTATAATAGAATCTAACTTAGTTAAATTTCGAATGGCCGCATCAAAACTAATATCTACTCCCGCTTCAATTACTGGTGTACTAATACAAATAATATCTTTTTTTTCCTTTAATAACTTTTTTATATAAACTAATTGGTTTCTTCTATGCTCTGGACAAAGTGCAGAACTTAAATAAACAATCTGAGTTTTTTCACAAGCCATATTACACTGCAATTGTTCAAAAATCCTTTTAGCACTAATTACCTTATTCACAACCACAAGCAAACTTTTTACCTCTGCTTTTTTTCTAGTAATAAAATCAAGTACTTGATCCAAACTTTTAATTTCTAAATGTCTTCTCAATTCCACTCTTTTTAGTTTCAAAAACTTCTCCTCTACACCTGTAACCATTTCTTTTATTTTAATATCTTCTGCTATTGGTATTTTTACTTTTTCTAAATTGGGTTGAGTTGCTGTACAAAGAACAATAGTACTATTGCAAATCTGGTTTAAAAATTGAATTGCACTATTAAACATATACATACACTTTATCGGTAACGTTTGTATTTCATCAAATATTATCGTAGCATTAATTAAATTATGTAATCTTCTTCCATCATGTGTACCTTTCCCAAAAAATGTATTTAGAAATTGTACCATTGTAGTAAAAACAATATCATTATCCCATCTTTCTACTAAAAATTTGTATTGTTCTTTTCCATCTTTTCCTAATTCATCATCTTCATCATAAATTACATTAGAATGATGTTCCAATAAATCACATTCATTTCCCAACACTCTTCTTATCACATCTGCATTTTGCTCAATAATTGATGTATACGGAATTACATAAACAATTCTTTGCTTCCTATTTCTTTTATTATGCTCCATTGCAAATCTCATACTAGATAATGTTTTTCCTCCTCCTGTTGGAACCGTTAAACGATATATTCCTGTTTTACCCTGCGCACTTTGAAAACATTCATCTGATATCTCTTTACGAATTAAATTAATTTTTATTTCTTGCTCTGTCAATGGTTTTATACTTCGTAATTGTTTCATATAATCCTCAAATTTTTCATTATATCTTTCCCATATAGACATATCACATTTTTCTAAAAACTCTGAAATTTTTCTTTCCTCTTCAAAACACATACTGTCAAGTCTATCTGCATCAATCAACATACTATATATACTTTTAGTTAATATCGATATATTAAATCTCTGTACCTCTAAATCCATATTATATTGCATTAATTGAAAAACACATTCAAGTTCTTTTGCCGAATCCTTTAAAAGCTGACTCAAATCTATTTTCACTTCTTCTTTAAATGTTTTAACAACTTTAGCTAACTGTTCATCATCTATTTTACTAATTCGCTCTTCTAATGCTCTTTTTCTTCCCAATTTTATATTCTCGCAATCTGGTAACCCTCCATGATGATAACAGCATACATATGCTATTATTTCAGCAAAAAGCCTCCTTACTCCAAGTTCACGAGCAAGATTATAAATATATTTCGCCCCATATACTGCATGATCAATTCCAGAATTTTTCTTAGAAATCCCTCTTTCTGTTCTCTTCTCCCATTGTTTATTAATATAATCCTGGAACTCACTTCCAAATTTCCCCATATCATGTGCTAGTCCTATCAGTTTTAACGTATGTCGCAGACCAATTTTTTCACCAAAATTCTCAGCTAAAATAGATACATTTTCTATATGCTCTTTCAACTCTTGCTTTTTACCATCTTGTTCACGAAATCTAGCTATTTTCATTTTATCCTCACCCATAATCTTCTCCTTTTTATCAAACTATGCTCTAAAATTCTTACCATGTTCTATTTCTTAATATCCCCAAATATATTTAATGTTTTATAAAATAGATATTCGTAACACTTATCACACAAGAATCAAACACTATAAAACTTTATATTATATGATAAGAGTATCATCTAGATCTGAGACTTCTTTTATTCCATAATGCTCTACCTTATTTTTATACTGTTTTCCCAAATAATAAAATCTTAAACTATCTTTTTCTTTATCTATTATTTTCAATAACTTTTCTTTCATTTCTCTTGCTTGCACTGCATCAACAAGACATTCGAAAACCGAATTCTGCACTCTCTGTCCATAATTTTTGCATTCCTTGGCAACTTTCCTAAGACGTTTTTTGCCAGAATTCGTCTCTGTATTTACATCATACGTAACTAGAACTAACATATTAAATTATTTATATCGCTCTTTATAATCTGGCGATATTTCTCCTTTTTATTTGATTGTAACATGACTATATTAGTAAATCAATAATAATATATTAAATCGCTATAAAATATCTTAAATTTTATTTTATATTAGCATATACTTTTATGTAAGTCAATAATAACTTTATATAAACTACGAAAATATTGAATTAAAATGTAAAATTAATTATAATATGTTTGTCGTTATCAACACTTTTTTAGATAATGTGGATTGAAAAGTAGTATATATCAAGTTTTTAAATGTAAAAAGGATATTTCTAGCTAAATCATCACTCAACTAGAAATATCCCTTTTTAAGTTAAATTAAACTAATATTCAATTTATATCCAAGTTTTTCTTCTCCCACCCCCTCACAATCTCATCCAACCTCTCCCTTATCTTTTCAAACTCCACTCCCAAATCCAAAGTGCGAACTCCTATCCAATTCCCACTCATCCTATACCCACAATCTGGCACATTCTCCCCTTCTGTCTTTGCATAGAGCAATAATCCCGATACTTCCACATCTCCCCCCTCCTGCGCAGCTAAATTTTTCACATACGCAAAAATCTGATACAAATTATCAGAATGAATCTTCTTTCTCCCATACTGTTCCTGCAAATTATTCTGATAATACTTTGTGTCAATAATTAAAACCTTATTCCCTTTTCGCAACGTAATATCCGTCTTCATCACGGGAAGAAATGGAAGAAACTCCAAATCTCTCTCCTTTTCGCTTGAATTTTTCTCTTTCTCTTTTTTCCCTACCCTTTGAGCATCCCATTCACTATCTTCATCCAATTTCCACCGTATCTGTCTCGCTCTCACCTCGTCTAAATCCCTATAATGCCGCTGATAATACGCCAAAACAAACTTCTCATACAGGCGTTCCATATGATTCTCTGACAAAATCTGCATTTTATAACTGCCATCTTCCTCATTCAAAATCAATCCGTCCAGTACAAAATAGCAAAGATTCATCAAAATCTCATACGAGCGATTTCCCCTCGCAACCTGCAACTGTCTCCAAGAAATTTGTCTCGGATTTAATACATCAATATGCTCGAAAAAAAGCAAGAGCTTCCTTATCTGCTGCCGTCTTTTGTCTGTCACTTCCTTTTCTCTCGATAAAAAATATAATGTCGTCTTTAAAATCTGATTCCATTTATTATTCTCAGACAAGTCATCAAACTCACAGACAATTTTCTCTCTTCCTCGCTCCCTCATCTGAAGAGTTAACGTCTCATACGGAATAACTTTGCCTCGCACAGTCTGAAGAATCTCTCTCTTATTTACATACTCCTTATACAATCCCTGCTTTAACTGTCTGGATACTTCCTTAATCAAAAGAGCCGCAAACAAATCCTTCGCATCCTCAAAATCTTCCCCCTGAATCTTCCGATACGAATCCTCTCGAAAATAATCAAACACATAGCTAAGCATATAATAAATATTTTTTACGAAAATTTTTTTATTTTTTTTACCATCCATTATCAGTCCCACCCTATATGAATGAATCCCTCTTCTTTCAGAGTTTGAGCATGAATTCTAGATAAATCGTTGTCAATTCATTTACTTTTCCAAAACCTCCAGCAAACTCTCTCTCCATTTCTCCACCCTCTCAGGCTCATCAAACCAGTACTCCGAAAGCATCGGCAAAATATCATACTCGACTACCATACGAATCCAATCATCACTATAGCTATCTTGATTACAAAAATAACTATGCCCGATGCAAAATCCCTTTCCGAGTGCATAGTCTTTTTCAATCTCTAAGTTTAATAGCTGAATTTTTTCAATCAACTGATTAAACTTTTCACTTTTTAAACTCTCTTGATACTTTTGAAATCCCTCCGACGAAAAAGCGGGTTCCATCTCAAAAAAACTAAACCTCCTGCGAAGTGCGTAGTCAATCATCGCCAAGCTTCTATCCGCTGTATTCATCATACCGATAATATATATATTTTCCGGCACGCTAAAGGAAGTCTGGCTATAAGGAAGCACGGCCTTAGTTCCCCGATACTCCTTTTCTATGAGCATCAAAAGTTCTCCAAAAATCTTGCTTAGATTTCCTCGATTCATCTCATCAATTAAGAAGAAAAAATCCTCGTCTGGATGATTCGCCGCTCTTTGACAAAATTCATAAAAAATCCCTCTTGTAAGCTCAAAATGCTCTCCCTTTGGCTTATAGCCCATCACAAAATCCTCATACGAATAATTTTGATGAAACTGGATAAGCTCCACATTTTCCGTCTTTTTTTGTCCTAACATAACATAGGCAAGACGTTTCGCCGTAAATGTCTTGCCAACTCCAGGAGCTCCCTGTAAAATAATATTTTTCTTATACTTTAATAACTCCACCAAACATTTTGCCTTCTTAGCTGGCAAATATACTTCTTGTAAAAATTGTTCCTCGGTATACAAATCTACTTTCTTTTTTGGAAGTACGATAGGATTCATCTCCCGCACCATATCCATAATAATTTCATACTCTCCCTCGGTTAGCTTAAATAAGCTCCCGTTTGGGTTCAAGAAAAACTCCATCCGCTCAAGCTCAGGACAGTTTTTCAATACCGTATAATCTATCGAGACCGTAAATCCTTCTAATTTTTCAAAATACAAATTTTCTCCACTATTTTCCACCACTCTCGCAAGTGCGACAACCTGTTTGACAGGATGAGATTCATATCCGATAATCAAATCTCCCTCTTTTGCATCCAGGAAATTTTGAAAAATTCGTCTCTTATGTCCATTTTCATTATAAAAAGTATAATTTTGCACCTCTCCCACAATCATCTCTGACAAGCTCCAAATCTTTGGATTTGCATTCAGCCACCAATAGTTTCTCTCTTCTTCCTTTTTTGATTTTCCCTCTTTTTTCCTCGTCTCATAGAGGGGAATATAAAATAAATTAATCTGCTCCAATGCCTGATAAAGCTCATCCGTCAATTTCCAAATCGGATTTCCAACCTCATATGGATTGATAAACTTTCCCACATATAAGACAGGAATATACTTTGCTTCTCTCTCACTCAACTCTATAATCTTGCTATTCGTATGCGTGCCAAGATTTCTTGCCATCTCACAAAACTTTTCCTGATAAAACTCCTTGGTATTACCATATTTCGTGGCAAGCTGTGAGCTTGTCGCCATTCCTCCGTAATCAAGAAGCCGCTTTAGCACCGACAAACTCTCCACCGAAAAAATATCCTCATCTTCCAATAACATTCTCCATTTTTTTACTGGAAAATTTAATTTTTCCTCCTGTGCTCTTAATTTTTTATTCCCCTGCTTCATCTAATCATTCCTTCTCAAAATGCTGATAATCCTGCTGACTTTGCCAGTATCCTCCCCAGCTCCATCCGTATTTTTCAAAAATCTGTACCACTTCGTCATTCGCATGAATCGTTGCTCGATTAATAACATCATCCTCAAAAGTTTTCTCCCGGTCCACATAAGGTCCCGCATTTCTAGGACTATAACTACTGCCCTGTACCCAAGGATTAATCAAAGGATTTAAGTCAATCGCTCTTCCTCTGGCGTGGTTCGATAAATTGGAGGAGCCATTTACAACTCTATAACAAAAACAAGAAGTATTATTCCTTCCCATAGAGGAGCGGTCTAAAGAGTCAAACTCCTCCGTCTGCATCTCGTCATATTTATCAATCAACTCCATCCTCTCAATCGGATACTTTATATCATATAATTCCTTAAAAATATGAAGGACATCCTCGGCTACATCCTTATCGACAACCATATGCCCCTCGACGATATTTCCATTGAAATCATAATGAGGAATTGTCAGATAAGATAAATCATCAAATCCAACTGTGGCATCTTCGGGCATAGAAATCCCCTTCATAGACTCTCTCACATCCTCGGGAATCGGCTCACTCACACCCCTGCCATCCATGCTCTTAGTTTCCCCTTCTGGGCTACTCTCTTTTGAACTTTCAGTTACCTCATCCTCCTCATCGTCTATTTTAACCTCTACCGTCGTTCCTTCTTCCTTCGCTGTAGAAGTTTCTTTTTCCTGCGCTGTAGATACTTCTTCTTTTTTATCATTACTGTCTTGAGTTTCACTGTTTTCCTGAGTTTCTATCTTTTTTGCCTCTTTTTGAGTCGCATTTTTCACTCTTAACTGGTGGAGAATCAAGGCTCCATTTACCAGTATAACTATAACAAGAAGAACACTTAAAATAATAATAATTTTTTTATCTCTTTCCTTTCTCATATCCTCTCCCCCATTCTTTGCTTATTTGCACTCATAGTTTCTGTCAAGATACAAAAGACCTTTTTTATTATTTATTATCCTCATTAAATGGAATTATCTCTGCAATCGCCACGTCCTTCCATTTCGTTCCATAATAAATAGAATTAATCGTAATGCGAATAGAATTCGTCTCCACTTCACGTCCAAACTCCACTGTCTGTAAATCCTTCTGGTCTAAAAGTGTCACGTTCAGATACGTTCCATCTCCAAATGATATTGTACATTCCTTTACTCTATTATTCCTCTCCCAAGTTGCCTGGTCTCTCGGATATCCGTTTGCAATCTTCATTCCTGTGACATACTGAGGCTCGTCAGCGATAATCTCAATCCACTCCCCTAATCCTCTATTTGAATTTTGAGGTGCCCATTTCGTCTGCAAATCTCCATCAATCACTGCCCCAACCGAGTACTGTCCAGCCTCAGAATCTGTACTCCTTATACTCGAACAATTCGCCCTCGTAAAGACAGGCGCTTCCCTCACAATTGCCGTCGTTGCACTACTTTCTTCCTCTTTTGCCTCCGTTATCTGTTCCGTTGAAGCTGAGGTAACGGTTGTATCTTCCTTTTTGGCTCTCTTACTCATGAATCCAAAAAGTACAATGACATCCACCAAAACAAAGACAACCAGACATGATAAAAGAACAATAATAATATTTTTTTGTTTTGCTCTCTTTATATCCTCCTGACTTTGACTCGGTCTATAGTTAGGAGTGATAGGCATGGTAGGGTCGACTGGTCTATTGGCTTCTTCTGTCACGATAGTACCACATTTTCCGCAAAACTTCGCGCCATCTCTTAACTCACTTCCACAATTTTTACACTTCATTTTCATTTTCTCCTTCCCTCTTACATTTTCATGTCTAATTTTCTCTCATTGTATCATATTTTTCAAGACAATTCTACTATGGAAAAATTGACGTTGGAGTAAAATTTTTGTTCGTTAGATAGTTTAAGGTGTTGTAAAAAGAGAAGGAGAGGGAGTTGGAAGTAAATGAGAAGAATTTAGAAGATAGACGCAAAGAGAGTCCGTTGATATCTCCTCTAAAAACACGTTCGTTCCCACGTTTTTTCGACATACGCTGATTTTTGCCGCTTCCCGCAAACTCACGCCTACGGCGCTCAGACAGTGCTCCAGCGGCAAAGCTAAGTATATCGAAAAACCGCTCCACTCTCTATCGTTTTTAGAGGAGATATCAACGGACTCTCTTCGCTGTGTATTGGCAAAACCTTATAAAATTCTTTTATGATGATGTGAATTAGAAAACATTATTCATTTTTATATATTTTTTAGTAAAAACTATAATAGAATTTTCAGTAAATTGAAAAAAGCCATTGAAAAAATTTCAAACTGATGTATAATTTAATTTAGTGGTAGATATTGAGTATAGAAAATGTATTCCTTGAAAGGCGAATTCTATCTTAAGTAGAGATATCTGAAATTTTCATAGCCACAGTTTGAGAAAAAGCACAAGAAGATAAAAAGTGCTAACTTTAATGGAGGAATTATTATGGAAAAGAAAAATATTGACTGGTCAAATATCGGATTTGGCTATATGAAGACTGACAAGAGATATGTATCTAATTTTAAAGATGGTGCATGGGATGAAGGAGTTTTAACATCTGATGATACAATTACACTTAGCGAGTGTGCGGGTGTTCTTCAGTATGCTCAGACTGTATTTGAGGGATTAAAAGCTTATACAACAAAAGACGGACGTGTCGTGACTTTTCGCCCTGACTTAAATGCAGAGCGTCTGGAAGCTTCTGCAAAGAGACTTGAGATGCCAGTATTTCCTAAAGAGCGCTTTTTAGATGCAGTTCAAAAAACTGTGGAGGCAAACTTAGCTTATGTTCCACCATATGGTTCTGGAGCAACATTATATATTCGTCCATATATGTTTGGCACAAATCCAGTTATCGGTGTTAAGCCAGCAGATGAATATCAGTTTAGAATGTTCACAACACCTGTAGGACCATATTTTAAGGGTGGCGCTAAGCCTATCACAATCAAAGTGAGTGATTTTGACCGTGCAGCACCTCATGGAACAGGTAATATTAAAGCTGGTCTTAACTATGCGATGAGTCTACATGCCATCGTTACAGCTCACGCAGAGGGATTTGATGAGAATATGTACCTTGACCCAGGAACAAGAACAAAGGTAGAGGAGACTGGCGGAGCAAACTTCCTCTTTGTCACGAAGGATAATAAGATTGTCACACCAAAATCTGACTCTATTTTACCATCCATTACCCGTCGCTCTCTAGTACATGTCGCAAAAGAATACCTTGGAATGGAAGTAGAGGAGAGAGAAGTACTCTTCGATGAGGTAAAAGATTTCGCAGAATGCGGTCTTTGCGGTACGGCGGCAGTTATCTCCCCAGTAGGTAAGATTTATGACCACGGCAATGAAATCTGTTTCCCAAGCGGAATGGACGAGATGGGACCTGTGACAAAGAAATTATATGATACATTGACAGGAATCCAGATGGGCGAGATTGAGGCCCCAGAAGGATGGATTAAAGTAATCAAATAAATAAAATACTTTACCTATTATTCATGGTATAATATTGGGGTCAAAATCCTTTCACAAGCAAGCTTGTGTCGGATTTCCAACCTTTTACTCTGGTATCAGAGTATCATTATAATATGAATAGCCTATATACTGTACGTGATATATATAATGTGATAGAAAAAACTTGCAAATTTCTAACTAAGAAGGTTGCAAGTTTTTCGTTTTAACAAAGTTTTAAAAAAGATAACACAATCTTATCACAAAAAGAAGGTATAGTAATAATCAGCAAAAGGAAATAAACTTTTGATTATATTATAAATTTTTTTCATTTTTTCAAATCCTCTTTTTTATAGAAACCGACCAGAACGAGAGAGCAAACAGTGGGATGTTCGCTTACAGGGTCGGTTTTTTTTGCCCAAAAAAGAGGGAGACTACTCCCTCTCTTCCTTTTCTGATTTCATTTCTGGCAATCCCGCAAGCGATGTCAAGATAGAGGTAATACCTGCCAATGCCGCTGTCCCAACAACACATTTCCAGTCTACATCCGCGATAGAGGTCGCCACAGGCAACATAGCAATCGTTGTCTGTGCCATCGTCCTAACCGCTCTAATCCCAGCGCATTTTGCCCATTTTTTGATACTTCTATTCATTTTCTCCACTTCCTTTTCCAAAAACAGGTACAAAGTATTATATGATGTTGGGGTCAAAAAGTCTTTTGACCCCTCTGATACCAGATTGCTCCGCACAATGTGCTCCCACAATCTTCAAAAATATTCATAATCCGCTCATTTTTCTTCGAAAAATGGCTACTTATTCCTATTTTTGGCGAGTCCCAAGTTCAAAAATCCTCTTGCAAGCAAGCTTGCATCGGATTTTAGACCTTTTGACCCTGGTATCATTATATTATTTACTTTTATGTATGTCTTTCTTTTTTTGTGCAGATATCTTCCACGAGTGAACCTCTCCAGTTCCACAGATAAAAATAAAACACAGATATAAGGTAAATCCTTTCTAATTCACCCTATATCTGCGCCGCTTAAAAAATTTTATTCTTCTATCTTAAAAATCGAAAAAACCTAGAAATCGGAAAAAAAGACCGGCAGTTTCTCTTTCATCACCGCCAAGATTTCATTCGCAACCTGACACATCTGTGGATGTGCGGCCTTTGCAGTTCGGAGTCTTAAAAAATGTCTCCACTCGCGAAGATTCATTGTCATAACAATCTCTGTCTTTAATGAATTTGGAAGAACCGCCCTCGCCTCCTGCGCTGTCGCCCCAGCATCCAACATCGCAAAATACGCTTTTTCCGCATATTCCATCGCATCTACCCAAATATCATATTTCTTTTTATCTTCCTCTTTGTTCAAGTCATAAGAGAATCCCGTTGCAATATCTATAACCGAGATTTGATTTCCAAACTTATCTTTCGCATAATTGCAATATCTAGTGCTTTCCTGGCTATAACTTGCAAGGCGGTGTCGAACTATCTCATGTGTCACCCCTCTATCACAGATAATGCGAAGGGTGACAGACTCATGCTCAATAACAGATTCATGCCCTCTTTTTAAAATTCCCTGTAAAAAAAGCTCGGCAGAATCTTCATGAATTCTATCCTCACTCTTATAACAAACTCTTCCTATTTTTTCTAACTTTTTTATAATCTGATCGTAATCATTCATACTAATAATTTCGACAGATGGCTGTATACTTATCATCTTTATTCTCCCTTCTTCTGTTTATGTGAGAGTGTTTTTATTCTCATATAAAATTTATTTAGATTTCTGGCTTCGTTCTCTAGCTATGAGATAATTCCAGAAATCCGTTGATTTTTAGTATACTATAAATTTTAAGAAAATACTATCTCTTTTTTCTATTGAGGATATTGAAATGCAACCGTATAAACCTAGCTTGAATTACAGTTCAAATGTCAAAATACTCAAAAATACCTATATAAAGAATCAATATCAAATGATATTGCCAGTACACAGCCAAGAGAGCAAGCAGATATCTCCTCCGAAAACGATAGAGAGTGGAGCGGTTTTTCGATATACTTAGCTTTGCCGCTGGAGCACTGTCTGAGCAGCGTAGCTGCGAGTTTGCGGGAGGCGGCAAAAATCAGCGTATGTCGAAAAACCGTGGGAACGAACGTGTTTGCGGAGGAGATATCTGCTTGCTCTCTTAGCGTCTCCCCCCACCCCCTCTTCCCACTTTCCTCAAACTTTCAAAACTCAAAAAAATCATTCCAAGTTTTTCTTCTTTATACCTGGTTTAAATTTGTCTATTGATGTAAATACTAAAATATGATATCATGATATCTGAAATAGAACAATTCAGTATACTACAAAACCAGAGTATACGAAGAAGGGAGGATTCCATGAAAAAAAATGGTTTTACCACATTATTAAAGGCAACTGCTGTACTTGCCTCCATCGGCGGACTTGCTTATCTGTACAGAGATAAGATTCTCGACTGTCCTGTTGTATCCTCACTGAAGGAAAAGATTTCTGGTTCTGAGGAGGATATTTTTGATGAAGAAGATTATTTTGAGGAGAGCACAAATACCGATACAGAAGATATAGCCTCAAGAGAATACGTATCCTTAGATATTGACTCCGCAAAAACCGCCTCCAAAGATGAGGACGAGATGACACTTCAAGAGATGGAGGACGCTATCGAGGAAGAAATCCAACAAGAAACTACTATCGAAACTGATTCTGACAATAACGACCAACAAATCTCAGAAACAGAGACAAAAGATGCATCAGAAGAAGCTACAACACAAAAAGAACCTGCTAAGGAAGATAAAGTAGTAAGCGAAGAAGAGGAAGAACTAGAAGAAGTAGATATAGAGAAAGTTACTGATGATACTGATACTACAGACGTATCTGAAGAAGAATAAATATACACAAAAGAAAGGATGTTGGAAATTTCTTTTTTCCGACATCCTCTTCTTATATCATTTACATCATGTCATTTATATCATCTAAATCTAACCATACTCAGTGCATAAAACATTCAAACTTCTCATCCTACTCAAGAGAACAGATTATAAATAATTATGAAATCATATTTTTCAACTCTTCCACGGAGAAACTATATTTTTTATTGCAAAAATGACAGTTCACCTCTATCGGCTTATCTTCCTCTATCATCTCCTTAATCTCCTTCTCTCCGATACTAATTACCGCTTTTTCTACTCTCTCCCTGGAACAATTACAATAAAATCTTGTATCTATTGTATCATAAATTTTATATCCCATATCTTCAAAAAGGAACTCCATAACCTTTTCCACCGTTCCTCTTTTTTCCAATTCATTGGTCATAGATGTAAATCTCTCCAGCGCCTTTTCCAACGCTGTGATTACCTCCTCGCTTGCATAGGGCATAAGCTGAACGATAAATCCACCTGCCTGTCTCACAGTATTATCGTGATTCATCAATACTCCAAGAGCCACTGCCGTTGGAATCTGCTCTGAGGTGGCAAAATAATAGGTCAAATCCTCGGCTATCTCTCCACTCACCAAATCCGTCTGACCGACATAAGGCTCTTTTAGACCGATATCCTTTATGACACTTAGAACGCCCTTTCCGACAGCTGTTCCCACATCAAGCTTTCCCGCCTTTGACGCTGGAATAATAACCATATTTTCATATGGATAGCCCTTTACATTTCCCTGTGCATCGGCTGTCACAGTTAATCCCCCAATCGGACCATCTCCCTTAATCTGAAGAGTTAATACATCCGTATCGTTTTTACACATACTTCCCATCATTGCCCCCGCAGTGAGCAAACGTCCAAGTGCCGCTGTCACAACAGGGCTTGTCTCGTGAATCTTTCTCGCATCCTCGACCAAATCTCTCGTCGTCGCAGCAAAAAAACGAATCTGGTCGTCCGCCGCGGTTCCTCTAATAATATAATCACTCATGATTTTCTCCTATCCTTTCACTTTCATTTAAGAATTTTTTCATTTTATTCTTCCCCGATTCCTGAGCAAGAACAACAATTCTTCTGCTTTTTTCGCTCACATTCTCATCGGTATAATCCTCGCTCGCCTCCAAGAAAAGAAGTCCACTATCTTCTATTATTTCTCTCATCTCCTCAAGCGAATACGCTCTCTGATAATGTGTCTCTGTATATTTTTGAAAAAGATTTCCATCCTCTCTGATAAATAGACTTAATTCATACTCGTTAACCCTTTCCTCCTCGTAATAATAATTATCCCAGATAAAGCTCATCTCCTCACGGTTCTCCGCTATCGTCTCAGAACCAATCTCCTCATAACTAAACGGTGTTCTAAAATCAAATAAAAAGATTCCATCTGGGTCTAAATAATTATTCACCAGCTTAAAAACTTCCCTAAGTTCTTCCTTTTCCAATATATAATTAATGCTGTCACAGACACAGACAATCGCCTTTACTGTCCCATATAGCTCAAACTCTCTCATATCCTGGCATAAAAATAAAATATCTTGCCTATCTCCAAGTTTCTCCCTTGCTATATCCAACATTTCTATAGAAGAATCCACACCAATCATATCATATCCCTCATCGGATAACAAGCCAGTGAGAGTGCCAGTTCCACAGCCCAAGTCAAGCATAATTCCATCCTCTATACCGTACTGGCTTAACTTTCTCTTTATAAACTCTACCCATTCTTTATACGGGATATTATCCATAAAGGTATCATATGCCTTCGCAAACCCTGTATATATTTCCATAACCTCACCACCCATCCTCTATTACTTTCTATTCCTATATTCACAAAATATGGCTTTTATCTCGAAAATAAGCAACCGAGAGTTTCCGCCCCAATTCCTAAAGAAGAGGGGCAAAAATACGAAGCAATCCCTGAAAAAGATAAACTGGAAAACTCGTACTGCATTTTTCTTTCGTGATAAGAATACTTTTTTCGATTGTTTCCTCCACATCCTTTTTGACCTGCATCACCGCCCTTGAGCGATACATGAAAATCCCACACTCAAAATGCAAATATAAGCTTCGGTAATCCATATTTATCGTTCCCACTACTGCGACCTCATCGTCTGCCACGAAACATTTTGCATGTAAAAATCCTGGCGTATACTCATAAATCTTAATTCCCGCATTCACCAACCTAGGATAATAAGATTTTGTAAGTAAAAATACAATCTTCTTATCGGGAATATGGGGCACAACAATTCTTACGTCAACTCCTCTCTTTGAAGCCATGCAAAGAGCCGTCGCCATCTCATCACTGATAATCAGATACGGAGTAAAAATATAGAGATACTTCTTGGCATTCCCGATTATATTGAGATAAACACTCTCTCCGACTCCCTCATCATCTAGCGGGCTGTCTCCATATGGCTGCACATATCCATCCTGCTCCTTTGGACCAGTCCAGTATCTATCTGGAAAATACTTACTATAGTCACTTTCTTCTCTTCTCTCCTCGTCCCACATTTGCAAAAATAACATCGTAAAATTCAAAACTGCGTCTCCCTGGATTTTCATACCCGTATCTTTCCAGTGACCAAATCTTTGTTTTTTATTAATATACTCATCCGCCAGATTTACTCCCCCAGTGAATGCAGTGTGACCGTCAATCACGGTAATCTTCCTATGGTCTCGATGATTTAAGACAGTGGAAAATAAAGGAATAAACTGATTAAATACCTCAGCTTTTATCCCCATCTCCTCCAACTTCTTTGCATATCCCAGAGGAAGTGTCGAGATACATCCCATATCATCATATATAATTCTGACATCGACTCCCTCTTTTACCTTCTCCCTTAGAATCTCCAAAATCGTCTCCCACATCACTCCATATCCAATAATAAAATATTCCATAAAAATATAATGCTTCGCCTTTTTTAGCTCCGCCTTTAATGCCTCAAAATATTCTTCTCCGATTGTATAATACTGTGTTGTCGTATTTTTATAAATCGGAAATTTCGCTTTATCAGCAATATAAAAAGCCTGATTTGCCACTCCCCAATCTTCCTGCCTGAGTTCTTCCAAGACCGCCTCATCCTGCTTTAAGAATAAATTTGTCTTATCAATATAAACCTGCATTTTTCGTCTCATCCATCTCGTCGGACGTTTATTGGCATTTAACATATAAAAAAAAGAACCAAAAATAGGCATAATGATAATCACTATCACCCACGCAATCTTATAAGCCGAGTTCTCATCTCGAAGCATAATCAATAATACAATTATCACACTTAATACTTGCAAAATAATCCCAACAGACGAGACTTTCGCAGCTACTTTATCAACCATCCACATCGTCCAAATGAGTTGGAGTACGATGGGAATTCCAACAACGACAAGTCTACTTGTCAAAAACGACATCAATTTTTTTATTAATTTCCCCATATTTTATGTTTTTTCCCTCCTTTTCCTAGCTTTTCATATTTTAGTTTCTCCTTATTTATCTTATAATTTGCAGCTTTTATTTCATATTTTTTTAAGGGCTGTCGCAAATTAAAAGCTTTGCGACAGCCCTCTCATTTCATATAAGCAAAGCATGCTTCTTGGCATGAATTGCAAGCGGGTCTCAAAGTCAAAAACCCTCTTGCAAGCAAGCTTGCATCGGATTTTAGACCTTTCGACCCTGGTATCATCCTATTAATCTTTAATAATCAATGCCATAAATACTAAATCTTTATCGGTATTATTCTTCAATCCATGACCAGAACCACTTGGTGTAAATGTCACATCTCCAGCTTTTACCATATATTCTTTGTCATTATCCTGATATATTCCCTCTCCAGATAATATATAATATGTCTCACTCTCTCCATGATGCTCATGGTATCCAAGAGAACATCCCGCAGGAATAGTTACCTGAGAAAACAAACCACATTTCCCATTTAACTCCTTTTCATTGAGGAGATGTTTCATCAAAACATATCCCTCTCCGCCTTGCGCTTTTTCCTTTTTTACTGGACATAATGTATTTCCTTCCTTTAACATCATAATTCCTCCTTTTTACTTATAAAATTCATGACCTTCGTACTCGAAAAGCCATGTTAAATTCTGGTCAAACCAAGTAATACTGCTCTTTCTCGAGCCAGAACGAGCTAAGAAATAGAGTGCTCCCTCCGAGTAATCTACTCCAAGTATCGCCTTATTCACCGCATCTACGGTATCATCTTGCACCTCCACGGTATCATATCTTCCATCTGAGATTGGCTGAAACTGCACTGCACCGTTTACCTCCTGAAATACAACCTCCTCGATTGTATTTGGAAACTCTGGTGAACGCACGCGGTTTAATAGGACATTGGCAACCAAAATTTTGCTCTTTTCATCGAGTCCTGTCGCCTCCGCCTCCACAATTCTTTGCATAACCTCATAATCCTCATAAGATATCTTAATCTCGTCGCCATTGACTTCCGTCTTATCTACAAACTCAATCTTCTTTCCGTCGACCTCTATCTCCTCGCCAACTCCAATTCCTTTGCTTGCATTCGTCAATCTTTTTCGCACATAATTCTCATTTTCCGTGCGCATTAGAGTCTTCTCCTGCATTGTATCCACAATTCCATCTGCAAACAAATACTTATCTTCCTGAGACTCGTAGTCTGTCTCCCCCACTGCGTTCTCACTTCGATAAGACATATTTGTCCTTGTCTGATTAGAAGAAATGACATTTTCTTTCCATTTTTTATTTGTCTTAAATACATTGCCAAAAAATACTATGTATAAGATAAGAAAAGCTATGATTAAAAAGAAAAATTCTCTCCTAAAATTTATTTTCCGGATAACTGGCGTTATATTTTCCATTTTTTCCCTTATTATATTTTTTTTCTTGTCTTTTTTACTCATATCTCATTTTACCTTCCATCATAAACGGATATGTCTGCTGACCCAGACATCACCATCCATAAAAGCCGATTGTTCCTCGCCTTTGGCGCTCCCGCAATCACCAGCTTTCATGGTAAAACAAATGGCTTTTTTCTAATCTACTGTTCTATTATAGCAAAACCTATTTTTGAAATCAACTTTCATTTATTGCATCTGACGTCTTCTTGAAACACACCGAACCGATAAATATATAAATCCAATCCCTATTAATATTTGGACAAGCACACAGACAGGGAAAAACACTCTCGACAAAACACTATAGAGTGAAGTCGTCTGCTTTGCCCCAAAAAACTGGATAAATACATACATCATATTATTGGTACCTGTCAATTTATCATACAGCCATATAATCAAAACAAATGGATTCAGTACTAGTAAGTATCCCGCAATATTCGTAAAACTTTCTATGTTTTGCAAAAAAAGTATAAAATATAAATTGCCAAATGTAAATAGAAACTCAATTAAAAATGTAAAAAGAAACGCTTTCATCCTCTTACTGGTCTTGCTGGAGCAATAAATTCCTATTGCACTGCAATAAAATGATATTAAAATCAAAATCAAAAAAAACTCTGCTATCTCTTTTATGCCAACTCCTCCCAAGATAAATCCCACAGATAAAATCGGCATACTCGACACAGTAAATAATAATAAAATAAACATATTGGCAATTAATTTTCCTAAAATAATCTGTACTGGGCGAAGCGGAGAGACCAATAATAAATCTAATGTTCCTCTCTCTTTTTCTCCCGCAATAGAACTTGCAGTGCATATAGGAACTAAAAAAAATAGAAAGATGCACTGCAAAATTCCAAGAACAAAAAAGACAGAAATAAAATCCAAAAATGCATTATCCAGCCCCACATTATCTAAATCTGAAAAACTAATTAAACTAATAATGATAATCAGCGCAAAAAATACATTATATAGCATAATGATAGCTGGAACACTGACATTTTTCATCTTTAATTTTAATTCCATCTCAAAAATTGGATTTTTCAAATGCATCCTCATTCTCCTTCATTAATTCTAAAAATAAATATTCTAAACTTCCTTCCTCTCTCACAAAGCTTTGTACCCTCACTCCCTGAGAGACCAAATCTGCCAAAAGCTTGTTTTCCTCCTCTGGCTTTCCGTAAAAAATAACTCGAATCTCTCGATTCTTCATAGAAATTCTCTCCGTCAAAGGATTCCTTTTTAAAATAGTTGCGGCAAGCTCTGTCTCATCTTCTGATAAGACCTTAATCACAATTGGAGTCTCTACGCGAATCTGTTTTTGAATTTCCTCTACCGTTCCCGATAAAAGCATCTTTCCCTCGTGAATGATACCGAGCGAGGAACAAAATCCTCCTAGTTCGGACATAATCGGAGAGGTAATAATAATACTCTTTCCCATCTTAGCAATTTTGCTGAGCAACTCAAACATCTCATATCGGTCTGCAAGCTCAAGACCCACTGTAGGCTCGTCCAAAATTAATATCTTCGGGTCGTGCACAAGACATCTCGCCAGAGATATCCTTTTTCTCATACTCTTAGTTAACGCCTCGAGATACTGGTCCTCCTTCTCCTTTAATCCCATCATATCCAACAAAAACTTTATTCTCTCTCGCGCCTGTTTCTTCGGGATAAAATATAAAGAAGCATAAAACTCCATATACTCTTCTACTTTTAGATTTGAATAAACTAAGAAATCCTCGGGCATATATCCAATCTGTTTTTTGTAGGAGATAGATTTCGTATCTATCTCCTCATCATCGATAAAAATACTCCCCCAGGACGGTTCGAGTAAGCCCGCCAAAATTTTTACTAAAGTAGTCTTTCCAGCCCCCTTTGGACCTGCCAATCCCAAAATTTCTCTCTCCCTCACTTCAAACGAAAGTCCCTGCAATATTTTTCTTTTTTTTATTTCTTTTTTTAAATTATGAACTCGCAGCATACTATTCCCTCTCTGTTATGGCAATGATAGGAAGCTGCGTATAATCTACCTCCGTTTTCAGTAAAATCTGCAGATTCCCCTCATCATCGATATAATTTTCTACTTCATCTTGCGTAATTTTGTCTTGACTATCTTTCAAAACTCTCTCATATTTTTGCTCTTTATAATTATAGGCGTAAATTCTGCCATCATAATAATCATTTAGACGGAGCAGTCCATCCACTTTTTCGGCATCTTCAATCTGATACGAAATCGTGACAGATTTTGAATAGAGAACTCCTCCATACAGTTCTCCGTCCACCTTTTGTAAATACAAGTCTAAAATCTCCATACCTGTGTTGCCATCCACATCTGCCTTAGATACTGGTTGAATATAGACTAATTTTTGTTTTATATCCAAATCTTCGTCCTTTAAAATTGCATCCTCCATCTCACTCGTAATTCCAATAAAATATCCCCTATCCTTATCCTCCTCATCTTCTCTTAAAATACTTTCATACAAAAAAGCAAATATCTTCTGTGCATCATTCATCTCTATATAGTCATTTTTTGTCTCAACTGGATACACAGACTCACTCAAGAAATATTCTCTCTCATTTTTCGTCAAATCTAAAAGATTAATATCTCCATTTTTTATCTTTGTCGCCTGATTCTTCTTTAAATCTTTAAAAATCCAATATCTTTTTTGATAATAAAATAATACATAAGAAAAATCATAACTCGTCTGATTCTCCAATCTTCCGCTTATGGAATCTATATCAAAGTTTAATTTATATTGAAAACGTCCCGTATTTTTTTCTTTCTCCCTCATCAATTTTAAAATATTTTGTTCTAAAATTGGCCTCTCCAAAAACTCTACTGTAAAAGCCTCTTTCTTTTTCTCTATAATATATTCTGTCTCTTTCTCTCCATACTCATATAAATCTGATGCATTATATAGTGCATCCAAATCAGGAACTATCTCCACAGATTTCGTCTCACTCGGCAAATTTAAGCAATACTCCTTCTTTTCTAGGCTCTGTGTAGAAATATAAACAGTCTCATCGTCTTTTCCATCCTCAGCTAAGACAAGAATACTCGCAACTGGCTTCTTTCTCTTATAATCGCTACTCACCCCAAAGACAAAAACGGTAAACAGACATGCCAAAAACAATACCACCGTAAAAAACCATGCTTTGCGGTCAAAATGCTTTAAAATAAAATAAGCAGTAGGGCCAATTAATCCAATATAGACAAAAAACAGACTAATATAGATAAATATATTCGGCATCACATCTCCATGACTAAAGTTTAGAGCCTTTGTCAAACTTTGGACACTATCTCCCTTATCCCTCATAAGTAGATAAAATCTCTTTGTTGTCGTCTGTTCTAAGATTATCTGCCCAATCTTTGCTTTATATTTCTCAATAAGAGAATCTGCCAAATCTATCTCAGATATACAAAAAAATCCCTCTCCGTAGGAAACCTTTTTTAATAATTCCCTATCCAAAAGAGAATCATACTCTACCCCATCTTTTACCTCCACAGAAATATGGTCTAAGATAATATTTTCCTTTGCACCTGCCCAGTCAAGTGATAAGAGAACTTTTTCCTTTTTCTTGTTCTTACTCTTTGCCACCACATTCCATAATTGGTCTAATGTATCTGTCTGCTCTCCTCCTGTCCCGATAATTACAACTCCGCCCTGCTCTACCCAATTTTGAATGGCCTCTCGCTGTTTTTTTGAGAGAGCATCGGCGGAAAATTGATTAATCAATAGATAATCAAGGGCAGAAAATCCCTCTGCATTGTCGGGAATTTCACTCGCCTCTAATTTTATCTGTGATATCTTCGCCTCATCCTCTCCCTTTTGCTTTTTTAGTCCATCAAAATAAGATAATGACTCTTCCTCTTCGCTCAAAACACCCATATAAAGCTTATTTTCTTCCGTAATACCGGTCTCTACTTTTGTCGCCACTAATTTATTATTCGACTCATCTTCAATACAAATATTAAAATAATAAGCATTCTCAATACTAGGAATACTTATCTTCTCTGTACTCTCACCCTTCTTGATATTGACTTTTTGCTCATAGGACGCCTCCTTATCAGCCGATATAGGAACTAATATCTTAATTGTTCCAGCCCAGTCTCTTGTCGTAGAAAACTTTACTTCAATCGGCAGGCTCTCGTCCTTTTGTACAAGCCCACAAAATCCATAATTTATCAATATCTCCATATCTGCCGACTCATAAATCTTTATATCCTGTTTCTTCCCAGACTTTAGCGTACTCACAGTCTCTACTTCTTCTTTGGAAGCGTTTTGGCAGGAAAAAGCGCATAACATACAAAAAATAATAAATATTATATAAAGTCCTATCTTTTTCATGCCTTTCCACCTCCAAATCTTTTTTTAAATCTTCTCAAGCAAAATTTCAAAAACAGTTCCATTAATATCACTCTTCGCCCGAATCTCTCCGTCATGTAATTTTACAATATTTTTTGCAATGGCAAGACCTAAGCCTGTACCTCCTGTCTTCACCGAGCGCGACTGCTCCACTCGATAAAACTTATCAAAAATCTGCTCTAAATCCTTCTCTGGAATCACTCTTCCATAATTAATAATGGAAAACTTCACCATATCTTCTACTGTCTCCACCTTCATCTTGACTAGCTTTCCATCAGCTCCATACTTAATCGCATTGCTAATCAAGTTTCCAACCGCTCTCGCCATCAATTCTCCGTCCACATTGACATAGATGGGATAATCTGGTATCTCCATCTTGCATTCCACCTGCTTCTCAGAAAAAGATGGATAAAATTCCTCCGAAAGCTGCATAATAAACTGACAAAAATCTATCTTCTTCGGTTTCGTTGCCACTTTTTGCTTATCGTATCTTGTATAATCAAATAATGCTTCTATCAGACGCTCTAAGCTTTTTGATTTATCGTAGGCAATTCCAATATATTTTTTTTGCTGCTCTGGCGTCAAAATTGTATCACGCCTCACCAAATCCAGATATCCAATAATCGATGTGAGAGGTGTTCTGAGGTCATGCGCCACATTCGTAATTAATTCATCCTTCGTCTGCTCCGCCTGTTGCTTTATCTCCTGATTTGTCCTTAACTTTACCTGCATCTCATTCAGAACATAGGCAATTTGCCCAATCTCGTCTCTTCCCTTTACCTTTATCTTACTCTCTAAATCCCCATCTCTCATTCTCTCCACTCCGGCGATTACTTCTCTCGTATAATTAATCATATTATTCGTCAAAATGAGAAAATAAAATAAAAATAATAAAATAGAAAAAAGGATAAAAACACAAATATCAAAAAATAAGTACTTCGACATAAACGGAGTAGCCTTTATAAATGCCATCTTCAGCATCGTTCCATCCATCTGTGACAGCGTATCTTTCTTATATACAAGTACTCCAAATATAATAAAAATATCTGTCAATATAACTAAAAAAGCACTAAATAAAACATACCAGGCAAGCTTTAGTCGAAGGCTTACCGCTGTATTACTCTTCAATTTTATATCCTACCCCCCAAACTGTCTTCAAAATCTTAGGACTTCTGGAATCTTCCTCAATCTTTTCTCGCAATCTTCTAATATGCACCATCACAGTATTATTCACTTCATATACCTTTTCATTCCAAACCTTCTCAAAAATCTCATCGGTACTAAACACCTTTCCCTTATTCGAGGAGAGTAAATATAAAATATCAAATTCTATCGGTGTGAGAGAAATATTTTTATCCCCCTTTTTCACCGTGTGAGAATTTCGGTTAATCGTAAGTTGCTGGATATGAATAATATCTTTATCTTCCTTATTCCCCATATCAAGAACCGTATATCTCTTTAGCTGAGATTTCACTCTCGCAACCAACTCAAGCGGATTAAAAGGCTTCGTCAAATAGTCATCTGCCCCTGTGCCAAATCCGATAATCTTATCCATATCCTCCGCCTTTGCACTCAACATAATAATTGGTATGTTGCTTGTCTTACGAATTGTCTTGCATACATCAAGTCCGTTTAATTTCGGCATCATAATATCTAGGATAATTAATTTTATCTCTGGATTTGCCTTTAGTATATCCAAACATTCCACCCCATCATTTGCGATTAATACGCGGTATCCATCATTATTCAGATAAATCTCCACCAACTCCGCAATGTCCTCATCATCATCTGCGATTAAAATCGTTATATCTTCCATTCCTTACCTCCTAGTTCGTTTTCCATTCTTTTCTCTATCGTATCACAAATTTTTTCTTTTTTCCTTACAAAGTTCTTACAGATAACGTAAAATTTTTGCAATTTGGATAATTTAAGTGTTATGGAGGGAGAGAAGGAGAGAAGGAGAGAAGGAGAGACGCGAAGAGAGTCCATCGATATGTCCTCCAAAAACACGTTCGTTCCCACGGTTTTTCGACATACGCTGAT
>JAUUSJ010000275.1 GCA_030841965.1 Blautia sp. | reverse complement strand
GGCGCATCGGCAATTATTATAAAAAATCCAATTACAAGAAGAGTAACCTGGAATATATCATTATACAGCAGGAGAAAAGAATCGAAAATTCCCACTGTATTTCCTGCAGCAAATTGTAAATAACGTATCGAAATAGATAAGCCAAGCCAGAATCCATAGATATATCCAGCCCAAATTCGGGGGATAAGAATGGAAGACTGAAGTTTTAATTGTATTAATATCAATTTATGCTTATCCATTTTTCAGCCTTCCTTTCAAACCTATCCAGTTTAGTACACATACTATAGAAAATATAAATGTCTGGATCAGAACTGGCTGCCAATAAGAAGCATATCCCCAATCGCCTCGTAGTAAATATACGGGATTCCAGATATTGGCGGACAGTGCCTGCCATAAAAATTGATACATAATAAAGGTTCCGATAAAAGCCACATATCTGTTTAAAAACAAAACAGACAGAAAAAGGCAGATATTACTCCATACAAGTCCGAATAAAAAAGCAAGAGTAAGTTTCAAAAGAAGGACAAGTCCTCCTCCCCATATTGCTGCAATAGGATACCAGAGAGTGTTAAGATAAAATTCTGAAATATTTTCAGTTGTGGTCGGGACGCCAATTAAAAAAGCGATTAAAAAAATAAATCCATATGACAGAATCATCATAATCCCCCCTGATAACCCTA
This sequence comes from Blautia sp., assembly GCA_030841965.1. GTDB lineage: Bacteria > Bacillota > Clostridia > Lachnospirales > Lachnospiraceae > JAUUSJ01. The sequence goes on along the minus strand of JAUUSJ010000275.1, from coordinate 2,399 downwards.
CACTAAATATTTTTCGCAAAATATATTTTCCTCGTGTACAGCGGATGAGTACAAAACGAAAGAAAGAGGTATTATAATCTTCTGTAAAGCTCATTGCATGAGGAAAAGCCGGGAAAATTGCTGCAAAAGGATTGAACATCGACATTGCCATAGGAAAGGTAAGAAGATGAAGTACATCTGATTCTTTCCAATGAATATCGGAGGTGATATAGGTGTGTCCCATTATACCTATTGCAATAAGCAGGGAAAGTACCATTCGTTTATTTATAATGCAGTTTTTTTCCATAAATTTGCTCCTATGCAATAACTTTTACTAGTACTCCTGTTACAGCATTTATGTAGAAAAGATCATCAGCATTCTGTCCCCACATGAATTGTGAGCCATCAATAAGAGAGGGTACCTGGAAATTCCAAACCGGGAAGAAGCGGGGATGTCCAGACGTCAATTCGATATAATAACCCAGAGAAATATTTGTTATGGACATATGATCTGGTATCTTAATATATCCTGCCTCTGCGTAGAGCTGTACTTTATCGAGAATTTCTTCGAAATCCAGTAAGCCTGCTTTTTCTTGATTTTCAATATGCAAATTATTTCCATATTGCAGATAGCTGTAGTTTTGTCCAGTGATTTCAAGGCTGCCTATGGAAGGGACTTCTGACATATAAACAATAGGTATATCCTGGATTCTTCCTCGTAGCACATAGCTATAAATACCTTTAGGATCATCATATTCTGCAACGGGCCCCTGTACTTCAGCATTGAGTTCTAACAAATTAACAGCTTCTGTCGCTAATTTATTTGCTGCTTCTTCACCAATATCATGAGCTTCAGGGATATTATCCGGTGTATCAAAATAAAACTGGTGCGTATCATTCAGCTTATACAGATATATACTTTCTTCATTATATTTTAGAGCTTCTGCATCTTTTATTTCATCTGTAAATTTCCATTTTTCGATATCGCCATACAGAAGTTTTCCTTTTTCTAATGAAATATCTGAAAAAATCACGGTTCCTGTGTAAACGTCGCTGGAAATGACTTTAACATCTGCATCAATACGGAATTCCTCCTCTTTTCCTTTGTATATTTCAGTGATATGTTCCGGCAGGTCATAGGCTTTGGAGTCGGCGTTTACAATAGATGCACCGCAGGATACTGTTGCTATGACAGCAAAGAACAGTATCGGATTTGGAAGAAATTGAGAAAACTGTTTCATGGCGTCACCACTTTCTGTTTGAGAGGCGTTTTGAGGAAATTGGAATTATTTAGATGTATATAATAGCATAATTTTTAAAGAGGAACATGTAAAGGGCGAAACTTGTATAGTTTTTGGCGAAAATAAAAAGGGGCTGTCGGTAAATACCAATTTTTAGCTCCTAAATCTTAAAATAAGAATCTCCCGTAGAAATCAGCATTTTTGATACTTGAATTTCTTCGGGAGATTCGTATTTTTTCTTTTCTGTATGTATTTTAGGGCACAAAAACCCCTTGACTGCATTTTTGATAGCACGCTTTTTCTAAGCAGTCTTTTCTTCGGTTTTTCCCTCAAATTTCTTGATTTCATCATGAAGAAAACGATGGTATTTATTGATATTTCTTCCAATCGCATACATCATAAATTCTTTGTATACTTTTTCTGATGTCCGATAATTGAACCTCCGGAAACTGTCGTTTTCTTTGATGTCTCCAAAATGTCCCTCGGTCTGGATGGAACGGATCTGACGGTTTAATATTCCCTTCTCACTCTGAACGTTTGCATGGGATTCTTCTTTTAAAGCTTCCCATTGTTCATTGATCTTCATAACCTTATTTTTCTCTGCATCTTTTTCAGCATCATATTTATAGAGACATTTTGCTTTATGCATGCAGCCGCTGCAATCGGGACATCCATACACCTCAAAGTTTTGTGTATAACCAGCCTGTTCTTTTTTCTCGGTCCTGATATGATGGAGTTCTCTTCCATCATGGCAGATATAATAAAGTTCATCCTCAAATATCTGCATTTTCATGTTGTAATACTTTCCGATCTCTTCCGTGTATGCACGTGTTTTCCGTTTTTCATGATCCTGAAGCTTGATATAACTGGCAATGTTGTGTTTCTTTAAGTACAGAAGATTTTTTTCACTGCAATAACCACTGTCGGCAGTTACTTCCTCCAAAAGTTCTCCAAACGCATTTTTGTGCTTTTCCAATACAGGGATCAATGTATTATAATCTGTCCGGTCATTACTTACATAAGCTTGGACAATGAAATAATTCTCTACTGCGATCTGAACATTATATGCGGCCTTTAACTGTCCGTTTTTCATATGGTCATCTTTCATCCGCATAAAGGTAGCCTCTAAATCTGTTTTGGAATAACTGTTTCTGTCTCTTCCCATAATCTCAAAGCATT
>JAUUSJ010000274.1 GCA_030841965.1 Blautia sp. | reverse complement strand
TAAGTATATCGAAAAACCGCTCCACTCTCTATCGTTTTTAGAGGACATATCGACGAACTCTCTTCGCTGTATACTGGCAAAACACCTTAACATTGTTAAACAATCACTAAATCTTCTCAACTCTCCTCATTTTGTATTGATAAAACACTATAAGAATTTAAAATTAATTTTTCTGCTTTTTTCCTCATAGGAGACAATTTCAGAAAAAAATGTCCAAAAACTAAATTTTCTTCCGATCCAACCATAAAATATAACATAAAAATATGGGAAACAGAGCATATTATATAGCTCAGAAATTAAGTAACAAGATTTTCGGATGGTTTAAGTGGAAAAATAATAGTAAAAAAAATTTGTAAATAAAAAAGTGGAAGACTCATATTGAAACTATGCAGCAGTTGTCCTTATAAAAAAGAATTTTAATTTCTTATAAGTTTTTGCCAGTGCACAGCAAAGAGAACTAGGAGATATGTCCTCGAAAAACGATAGAGAGTGGAGCGTTTTTTCGATATACTTAGCTTTGCCGCTGGAGCACTGTCTGAGCAGCGTAGCTGCGAGTTTGCGGGAGGCGGCATATATCAGCGTATGTCGAAAAAACGTGGGAACGAACGTGTTTTTCGAGGACATATCTCCTAGCTCTCTTTGCGTCTATCCCCTATTCTCTTACTACCTGTCCCCACTACCCCCAAATTATCTAGCTAACAAAAATTTTACACTACCACAACTATCTCATAGAAAAATATACGCTATCACAATATCTCATAAAAAGCAATTTTCCACAATACAAAAAGCCCCCATAATAACTATGAGAGCTTTCCCTTATCTGTCTATATCGACAGAATTATCTACCTCTTACTGTACCGCCTTAAATGCCTCATCCAAATCCTGAATGATATCATCAATATTCTCAATACCAACAGAAAGACGAATGGTATTTGGCTTAATTCCCTGCTCGGCGAGTTCTTCCTCTGTAAGCTGAGAATGAGTCGTGGAGGCTGGGTGGATAACTAGAGACTTCACATCTGCCACATTGGCAAGAAGAGAGAATAACTCTAAATTATCGATGAAATCTTTCGCTTTTTTATCATCGCCCTTAATCTCAAATGTAAAGATAGAACCTCCGCCATTTGGAAAATATTTCTTATATAATTCCTGCTGCTCTTTATCCTCCGAAACAGACGGATGATTTACCTTCTCAACCTGTGGATGATTGTTCAAATATTCCACTACTTTTAATGCATTCTCCACATGTCTCTCCACTCTCAAAGATAAAGTCTCCAATCCCTGAAGGAAGATAAAGGAATGAAATGGTGAGATTGTCGCACCTGTGTCTCGAAGTAATACGGCGCGGATTTTCGTCACAAACGCTGCCGCTCCGACTGCTTTTGTAAAGCTAACACCGTGATAGCTTGGATTTGGCTCAGTGAGGGAAGGGAATTTTCCAGATGCCTCCCAGTCGAACTTTCCACTATCCACAATCACACCGCCGATTGTTGTGCCATGTCCACCGATAAACTTTGTCGCAGAATGAACAACGATATCTGCTCCGTACTCAATTGGACGAACCAAATATGGAGTTGCAAATGTATTATCGATGACAAGTGGAATTTTGTGAGCATGTGCAATCTGCGCTACTTTCTCAATATCCGTGATATCTGAGTTCGGATTGCCGAGAACCTCGATAAATACTGCCTTTGTATTTTCCCCGATTGCCGCCTCAATCTCTTCCAGATTCGATTGGTCCACAAAAGTTGTGGAGATTCCGTACTCTGGCAATGTATGTGCCAATAAATTATAGGTGCCACCGTAAATATTCTTCGCCGCTACAATATGGTCTCCATTCTGCGCTAAATTTTGAAACGTGTAGGAAATTGCCGCTGCGCCTGACGCCACCGCCAGTGCTGCCACACCGCCCTCTAAAGCCGCAATTCTCTTCTCAAATACGTCCTCTGTCGGATTCGTCAATCTTCCGTAAATATTTCCCGCATCCGTCAAATTAAAGCGTGCCTCTGCATGGTCGCAATTACGGAATACATAGGATGATGTCTGATAAATTGGAACTGCCCTCGCATCTGTCACTGGGTCTGGCTGTTCTTGTCCTACATGTAACTGTAATGTCTCAAATTTTAAATTTCTATCTTCTCTCTTAATCTTGCTCATATGTCTATCCTCTTTCTTTCTAAATTTTTTATTCTCTATAACTATATCTTCTTTATCCTATTACTTATATAATCTTTGTCTTATTACCTATATCTTTTTCATCTCAATTAGATAGACACATTCGCATCTCCTCTATAAAAACTTTTCCTTTTTCTCTCAATATACGCATCAGTTTTTCCTCCTGACTCTTTTTATTACTTTACTTTTCCTATTGGTTTAGTATGATTTTTGTCTATGGATGTATCCTACCATTTATTTCATATTTTGTCAATAGGATTTTGAAATAAAAATTTTTTATTTTTCTCAAAAATACCTTGACTTTTTTTCCCCCACATAATATAATAATCAAGGTTCAAGTAAGGATGGGTTCCCGAGTGGCCAAAGGGGGCAGACTGTAAATCTGTTGGCACCGCCTTCGAAGGTTCGAATCCTTCCCCATCCATTTCGCCGGCGTGGCGGAACTGGCAGACGCACAGGACTTAAAATCCTGCGGGACTTATACTCCCGTACCGGTTCGATTCCGGTCGCCGGCATAAGGCTGATACAATAGTATCAGCCTTTTTTAGTGCAATAGTACAAAATTCTATACGAACAGAAAAATCAATTTTAAAAATTGAGAACAAGTTTAAGAATTGAGAACAAGAATTTTCGGCAACTTATCGCCTCTATGCCATAATCCCCTACAAAAAAACAATATTACAATATTTTCCCACACACACTAAAGAAAAAGTGCAATAACAACCAGAGAATACTAAAATATTAGTCAATACACACCAAAGAAAAAATGCAACAGCAACCAGAGAATACTAAAATATTCGCCAATACACACCAAAGAAAAAATGCAACAGCAACTAGAGAATATCAAAATATTAGCCAATACACAGCGAAGAGAGTCCGTCGATATGTCCTCGAAAAACGATAGAGAGTGGAGC
>JAUUSJ010000040.1 GCA_030841965.1 Blautia sp. | reverse complement strand
CATGTACGCAAGGGCCACTTAGCGAGGTTTTTTCGAGCTTAGTGGACTACTGCGCTGGTGATTGCGGGAGCATATGATGCGGAGCAATCAGCTTTCATAGATAGTGATAGGTTAAAAAGGAGGAAATAACTTTGTACAAGAAAGTGCCTACAGATTTGAAATTTGTAGAGAGAGAAAAAGAGATTGAAAAGTTTTGGAAAGAAAACCATATTTTTGAAAAAAGTGTTTCTGCAAAAGAGGGATGCCCGGTTTATACATTTTATGATGGACCTCCAACGGCAAATGGAAAACCTCATATTGGACATGTTTTGACTCGTGTTATTAAGGATATGATTCCAAGATATCAGACGATGAAGGGACATAAGATTATTAGAAAGGCTGGATGGGATACACATGGTCTTCCAGTTGAGCTTGAGGTTGAGAAGGCGATCGGCATTGAGGGAAAAGAGCAGATTGAAGCTTACGGACTTGAGCCATTTATTCAAAAATGTAAAGAGAGTGTCTGGAAATATAAAGGAATGTGGGAGGATTTCTCTTCTACTGTTGGTTTTTGGGCGGATATGGATGACCCATATGTAACATACCATAATGATTTTATCGAGTCTGAGTGGTGGGCTCTAAAGAAGATTTGGGAGAAAGGATTGCTGTATAAGGGATATAAGATTGTGCCTTACTGTCCTAGATGTGGAACGCCTCTTTCTAGCCATGAGGTGGCACAGGGATATAAGGATGTGAAGGAAAAGTCTTGTATCGCGCGTTTTAAGGTAAAGGATGAGGAGAATACGTATATTCTCGCGTGGACAACGACGCCTTGGACTCTCCCATCGAATGTCGCGCTCTGTGTGAATCCGGTTGAGACGTATGCAAAGGTAGCCGCTGAGGGAAGAATTTACTATATGGCGGAGGCGCTTTTGGATTCGGTTCTCGGAGAGGGACAGTACGAAGTTCTTGAGAGATATACGGGAAAAGATTTAGAGTATAAAGAGTATGAGCCATTATTTGCGTTTAAGAAGTTGAATAAAAAAGCGTATTATGTGACATGTGATAGTTATGTAACATTGACAGATGGTACGGGTGTTGTTCATATTGCTCCTGCGTTTGGTGAGGATGACTCTAAGGTCGGCAAGAAGTATGACCTTCCATTTTTGCAGCTTGTAGATGAAAAGGGTGAGTTTGTAGAGGAGGCAACTCCTTATGCTGGAATGTTCTGTAAGAAGGCGGATAAGCCGATTATGGAAGATTTGGAGAAGAGAGGACTCTTATTTAAGGCACTTGATTTTGAGCATAGTTATCCACATTGCTGGAGATGTGATACACCGCTTATCTACTATGCGAGAGAGAGCTGGTTCATTAAGATGACTGCAGTGAGAGATGACTTAATCCGCAATAATGATACAGTAAACTGGATTCCTGAGAGCATCGGAAAAGGACGTTTTGGAGATTGGCTGAAGAATGTACAAGACTGGGGTATAAGCCGTAACCGTTACTGGGGTACACCGCTTAATATCTGGGAGTGTGAATGTGGAAAACAGCATTCCATCGGTTCGATTGAAGAATTGAAGAGTATGTCTGATAACTGCCCAGATGATATCGAGCTTCACCGTCCATTTGTCGATGCGGTGACGATTAAGTGTCCAGACTGTGGAAAGCAAATGCATAGAGTGGAGGAAGTTATTGACTGCTGGTTTGACTCTGGTGCGATGCCTTTTGCTCAGTGGCATTATCCATTTGAGAATCAGGACATTTTTGAGGAGAATTTCCCAGCGGACTTTATCTCTGAGGCGGTTGACCAGACTCGTGGATGGTTCTATTCTCTGATGGCTATCTCTACATTGATTTTTAATAAAGCACCATATAAGAATGTCATCGTATTAGGTCATGTTCAAGATGAGAATGGTCAAAAGATGAGTAAATCCAAAGGAAATGCGGTGGACCCATTCGAGGCGTTAGAGACACATGGAGCAGATGCGATTCGCTGGTATTTCTATGAGAATAGTGCACCTTGGCTTCCAAATCGTTTCCACAAGGATGCGGTTGTGGAAGGACAGCGTAAATTTATGGGAACATTGTGGAATACTTACGCATTCTTTGTATTGTACGCCAATATTGACGAGTTTGACGCTACAAAATATGAGTTAGAGTATGATAAGCTTCCAGTTATGGACAAATGGCTGCTCTCTAAGTTGAATACATTAGTAAAGACTGTGGATGACAATTTGTCAAATTATAAGATTCCAGAGACGGCGAAGGCTCTTCAGGAGTTTGTGGATGATATGAGTAATTGGTATGTCAGAAGAAGTAGAGAGCGTTTCTGGGCAAAGGGAATGCCTCAAGATAAAATCAATGCATATATGACATTATATACAGCATTAGTGACATTTTCCAAGGTGGCTGCCCCTATGATTCCATTTATGACAGAGGAGATTTATCAAAACATCGTAGTTGGAATTGATAAGGACGCTCCAGAGAGTATCCATCTTTGTGATTTCCCAGTGGCAAATGAGGCGTGGATTGACAAAGAGCTTGAGGCGTATATGGACCTTGTATTAAAGATTGTAGTTCTTGGACGTGCAGCGAGAAATACGGCGAATATTAAAAACCGTCAGCCAATCGGAACAATGTACGTAAAAGCGGGAGAAGATTTACCACAATTTTACAAAGAAATCGTGGCGGAGGAGCTTAATATCAAAAATATTGAGATGACGGAGGATGTTTCTGCCTTTACTTCCTACACATTTAAGCCTCAGCTTAAGATTTTAGGTCCAAAATATGGCAAAAAATTAGGTCAAATTCGCAATGCACTTATGCAATTAGACGGAAATGTGGCAAAAACCCAACTTGATACAACAGGGGTTTTGACAATCGAGATAGAAGGTGGTAAAATCGACTTGACCCAAGAAGAATTATTGATCGATATGACACAACAAGAAGGGTTTGTTTCTTTAGCAGATGGGGGCATTACAGTCGTAATCGATACGAACTTGACAGAAGAATTATTAGAAGAGGGATTTGTCAGAGAAATTATCAGTAAGATTCAGACGATGAGAAAAGAAGCAGATTTTAATGTGACAGACCATATAATTGTATACGAAAGTGGAAATGATAAGATTCATTCTATCTTTGAGAGAAATATGGAGGCAATTAAAAACGATGTATTGGCAGACGAGGTTACACTAGATGCAGTAGAAGGTTTCACCAAGGATTGGAATATTAACGGTGAGACAGTTACGCTTGGAGTAAAGAAAGCGTAATCCCGAAAAGGAGGATACAAAGTGATTAAGAAAGATGTATTTAACAAAGAAGAGTTCAAAAAAGCGGTTGTAGACAATATTAGAAGTCTTTACAGAAGAAATATCGAAGACGCCAATATGCAGCAAGTATATCAGGCCGTTGCATACGCAGTAAAGGACTATGTTATTGATCAGTGGATTGAGACACATAAGGAATACGAGAGAAAGAATGTAAAGACCGTATATTATTTATCCATGGAGTTCTTAATGGGTCGTGCTCTTGGAAATAATATGATTAACCTTACATTCTATGATGAGATTAAGGAAGCATTGGAAGAGCTTGGATTTGATATTAATGTAATCGAGGACCAGGAGAGAGATGCGGCTTTAGGAAACGGTGGTCTTGGAAGACTTGCAGCTTGTTTCTTGGATTCTTTAGCGACTTTAGGATATCCAGCATATGGATGCGGAATTCGTTATCACTATGGTATGTTTAAGCAGGCAATCGAGGATGGAGCTCAGGTTGAGAAACCAGATGACTGGCTAAAGAACGGATATCCATTTGAGATTAAGAGAGATGAGTATGCTGTCGAGGTTAAGTTTGGCGGACATATCGATGTTGAGATGGACGATAAGGGAAGAACTCATTTCGTTCAGAAAGACTATCAGTCCGTAAGAGCCGTTCCATATGATTTACCAATCGTGGGATATGGAAACCATATCGTAAATACACTTCGTATTTGGGATGCAGAGGCAACTCAGACATTTAACTTAGATTCTTTCGATAAAGGTGAGTATCAAAAGGCAGTAGAGCAGGCAAACCTTGCGAGGACAATCACAGACGTTCTTTATCCAAACGATAACCACTACGCAGGTAAAGAGTTAAGATTAAAACAGCAGTACTTCTTTGTATCAGCATCTGTACAAAGAGCAGTTCAAAAATATAAAGAGTCTGGAAATGATATCCGCAAGTTCCATGAGAAGGTTGCATTCCAGTTAAATGATACACATCCAACTGTAGCAGTCGCAGAGCTTATGAGAATCTTAGTTGACGAGGAAGAGTTAGGATGGGAAGAGGCATGGGATATCACATGCAAGACATGTGCATATACAAACCATACGATTATGGCAGAGGCGCTTGAGAAATGGCCATTAGAGTTATTCTCCAGATTGCTTCCTAGAATTTATCAGATTGTAGAAGAGATTAACCGTAGATTTATTCTCGAGATTCAGGCAAAATATCCTGGAGATTACAGCAAGATTGCTAATATGGCTATTTTATACGACGGTCAGGTTCGTATGGCTTACCTTGCAATCGCTGGTAGCCACTCTGTAAACGGTGTTGCTAAGCTCCATACAGAGATTCTAGAGAAGAGAGAGTTAAAAGACTTCTATGAGATGAACCCAGAGAAGTTCAATAATAAGACAAACGGTATCACTCAGAGAAGATTTTTACTTCACGCCAATCCATTATTAGCTAATTGGATTACAGATAAGATTGGAGATGAGTGGATTACAAACTTGCCACATATCGACAAGCTCTCTGTATTTGTAGATGATGAGAAGTCTCAGGCTGAGTTTATGAATATCAAGTACCAGAATAAAGTTCGTTTGGCAAAATACATCAAAGAACATAATGGCATTGATGTGGATCCAAGGTCTATCTTTGATATTCAGGTTAAGAGATTACATGAGTACAAACGTCAGCTATTGAATATTTTACATGTAATGCATCTTTATAATGAGTTAAAGCAGCATCCAGATATGGATATGATTCCTCGTACCTTTATTTTTGGTGCGAAGGCAGCAGCTGGATATAAAACAGCGAAGTTAACAATTAAATTAATCAACGCTGTGGCAGATAAGATAAATAATGACCCTACGATTAATGGAAAGATTAAAGTCGTATTTATCGAGGATTACCGTGTATCGAACGCAGAGATTATCTTTGCAGCCGCAGATGTCAGTGAGCAGATTTCTACTGCTTCCAAGGAGGCATCTGGTACAGGTAATATGAAGTTTATGCTAAACGGTGCCATTACACTTGGAACAATGGACGGTGCAAACGTAGAGATTATCCAAGAAGTTGGCGAGGAGCATGCAGTTAGCTTCGGTCTTAGCGCAGAAGAGGTTATGGAATTTGAGCGTAATGGTCAGTATAACCCAAGAGAGATTTATAACCTCAATATGAACGTGAGAAGAGTTATGACTCAGCTTATCGATGGAACATTTTATCCACAGGATACACAGATTTTCAAAGAGCTCTACGATTCATTATTGAATAAAGACCAGTACTTCATCTTGAAGGATTTCGATGCTTACTGTGAGGCTCAGAAAAAGATTGATGCTATGTACCGCGATGAGAAGGCATGGGCAAAATCCGCTATGCTTAACACAGCAAAGGCTGGTAAGTTTACATCTGACAGAACAATTCAGCAGTATGTAGATGATATCTGGCATTTGGATAAAGTGGTACTTTAAGTTTAGTACTATTTAGGAATAGAATAGAGTGAAGAGTTGGGGATGCCGGAAAAGTTGAAAGATTCATTTTCTAGCATCCCCACTTCTAACGAATAAAACGAAATTAGGTTAAAAAATGAATAACACGATTGATGAAATTAGAGAATGTCTAAAAAAAGGAAAAGGAAAGCGAATAAAAGAATTAATCCGATTTGCCTTAGAGGAGGGAATTGACCCCAGAAAGATTATGGAGGAGGGACTCCTCGCTGGAATGGAGCAAGTATCGGCGAGATTTAAGGAAGAGGAAGTGGCGATTGCCGATATTTTAAGCATCATGAGGGCATTAAACGGTGGGATGGACGCGTTAAAAGAAAGCATAGATAGTGAATCGAGTTATACAAAAGCGACAGTGATTTTAGGTACAGTAAAGGGAGATTACCACGATATCGGCAAGAAAATGATAGAGATGATGCTCGTAAGTCAAGAGATAGATGTTGTTGATTTGGGAGTAGATGTTCCGGCATATAAATTCGTGGAGAATGCCATTTCTAGGCAGGCTAAAGTGGTATGCTGCAGTGGATTTTTGAAGACGTCAAAGAGAGATATGAAAAAAATTGTAGATGAATTTAAGAGAAGAGGACTTAGAGACCAGTTTTATATTATGATAGGCGGTCCCTTTGTAAATCGTGAGGTTGCGGATGAGATAGGAGCCGACTGTTATACAGAAGATGCCTCAGAATGTGCCAAAAAGATAAAAGAATACTGTGCGAGTAAATAAAAAATCCCGTGCCAATTGACAGGAGAATCTGTCTTGGTGCGGGATTTTATTTTGTACATCTGCCAAGCGAATTTTCCCATTTGTATAGCTGTTTGATAAAGCTTTCTATAGTATTTTGGGAAATTGTGAAAAAAATATGAAAATCAAAAAACGAGGGAAATTTTCGCTTTATCTAGCTAGTTTTGACAACTAAAATATGCTATAATATGGATAAAATGTATAGATATACAGAAGATTTTAAGAAAAAAATTATTTGAAATAACAAAAACGACTCAGAATATGACAAATTAGTCCATCTTGAAGAGATAGTTTTTTGTTTTCTTATTTGTTATAATAACTTATAGAAGGAAAAGGAGATGCCTTGTGTTGGAGAGGAAGAATTTAAAAATAGAAGATGTAATTAACTTGGAAGAATTTCAGAAACTGCAGGACAATTGGTCAAAGGCCACTGGGATTTCTTTTGTTACGGTAAATAATAACGGAGAGCCCTTTACTGGAACAAGTAATTTTACTGGATTTTGTGAGGAGCTTAGAAAGTATCCTGAATATAGAAAGCTTTGTTATTACTGTGATGCCTGCGGAGGAAAAAAGGCAAAGAGAGAGGGGAAGCCATATGTCTATATTTGTCATGCGGGACTGATTGACTATGCGATTCCTATTATATTGGAAGATAAGTATGTAGGTGCCATTTTAGCAGGTCAGGTTAAGGTGGAGGATAAGAAAGACTTAAAACAGATTACTTCTTTGAGCGATGGATGGCAGCAGAATGAAAAGCTGGCAAAGCTTTATGATGAAGTTCCGGTTGTCTCTTCCCTAGATAAGATTAGAGCGATTGCCAATACTATTTTTGAGAGTTATAGCTATATGATTGGCAAGGAGTATATTAGTAAGATTGATATTGAGAAGAAAGAAAAGAAATTAAAATTAATAAAAGAAGAAAAATTAAGAATAGAGATGGAGAAATCTGTAAAGGACATAGAGCTTAGGGCACTTCACTATCAGATAAATCCTCATTTTTTATTTAATGTACTGAATACAATCGGGCGTCTGGCTTTTTTTGAGAATGCAAAGATGACAGAAGATGTGGTCTATGCATTTTCTGATATGATGAGATATATTTTGAAAAAGAGCTCGAGTCCGATTTGTCAACTAAAAGACGAAGTGACACATATTTTAAATTATTTTAAAATTCAAAAGATTCGACTCGGCTCCAGATTAAATTATGAGATAGATATTCCAGAAGAGTTGTATGAAGTAAAAGTACCGTTTATGTGTCTCCAGCCTCTCGTTGAAAATGCAGTAAAATATGCGATAGAGAAGAAGGCGACGAATGGGAATATATGGGTCAAGGGCTATAAAGAAGGAGAGTTTGTCTACCTAGAAGTGAGAGATGACGGGGATGGAATCTCCCAAAAGCGTATCAATGAGGTGATGCGAGGAGACCTGTATAAGGATACGAAGGAGAGTGCAGTTGGGCTTTATAATGTGAATTCCAGAATGGTGTTGATTTTTGGAAAGGAGCATGAGATTAAGATTGAGAGTCCCAATAAGCCAGGGCTTGGAACGAAGGTTATATTGAAGGTTCCAGAAAAGTTTTATGAGAATGAGAGAACCGATTTAAAGTTTTAGAATAAAAGACAGTGGAAACATATGAATTAGTTGAAGGTGGTAAGATGTATAAGATTCTAATTGTAGAAGATGAAGAGTTGGAGAGAACTTCTCTGAAGATTTTTTTGGAAGAGAATTTATCAAATGTTGAGATTGTCGGAGAGGCGAAAAGCGGATATGAGGCAATTGAGTTGATTGATAAAGAGGACATAAATTTAATACTAGTCGATATCAATATACCAGGCGTAGACGGACTAGAGGTTATCAAGTATGCGAGGGAGAAACTAGACCCATCTGTGGCAATTATTGTTACAACTGCCTATGATGATTTTGAGATTGCACATGCCGCAATTAAGCTTAAGGTGAATGATTTTTTACTAAAGCCGATTCGGAAGGAAGTTTTGATAGAGGCAGTGCAGGCATATGAGGAGGCATTGAATACAGAGGATAACTTTAGTAAGAGTGATGAGTTATTGAATCAGCTTGGAATGGAGATTCGTAAGCATTCTTATAAGACGTCTATTGATTTGTTGAGAGAATATATAGAGAGCATCTATGAGGAATGTCATGATGTGAATCTGATATCGAAAAAGTTGCAAGAAGTTGCCAAGCTCATTTTAAAAATTGGGGATGAAATGGGGATTAAGGATAATAATGAGCTTGTTGTTCAAAGTGAGAAGTTAAAGATAAAATACCTCCTCTATAATAATAAGCATGACGCCTTTAATGAGGTTGTGAAGATGATAGATTTGCTCTTTGACAGGATGAATATTAAGGGCAAGATTAGTGACGATGGAATGAAGGTAGTTGTGGATTATATTGAGAGAAATATTAAAAAAGGAATCAGTCTCGAGGATGTAGCAAACTATGTTAATATTAGCACATATTATTTGAGTAAAATTTTTAAAAAAGAGATGGGTGTCAATTTTATTACTTATATTACAGACCGAAAAATGGAGTTGGCAAAAGAAATGCTCGTGACGACGGATATTCCAGTTTTGAATATTGCCTTAGATTTGGCGTATAACGAAGCGAATTATTTTAGCAAAGCCTTCAAAAAGAAGACGGGTTATACTCCATCTGAGTATAGAGAAAAATTTAGTAAAAGAAAGGAATGTGGTCATGAAACAGTTTAAGATTAAAACAGAAGTTCTCTTTAGTGAGAACGCAATGGACTGGCTTTTGACATTAAAAGATCGCAATGTTGTTCTTATCACAGATGCTTTTATGGTAAGTTCTGGCGCTGCAGATATGATTGTCAAAAAGCTCACAAACTGTAAGTCGGTTTCTGTATTTAGCGAAGTCGTTCCAGATCCACCACTTGATTTGGTGACAAAAGGTGTTGGATTCTTGGCGGAAAAGCAGGCGGATACAATCGTGGCTTTGGGTGGGGGCTCCTCGATTGACGCTGCGAAGGCGATTGCCTATATGGCTTATAAGGCGAATGAAGAAAAAGAAAAGCCATGCTTAATTGCTATCCCAACGACAAGCGGAACTGGCTCTGAGGTGACACAGTTTGCGGTTATCACAGACACGAATAAGGGAATAAAATATCCTCTAGTTGACGAGGACCTTTTACCTGATGTGGCAATTCTTGACCCGGAATTAGTAAAGTCCGCTCCTCCGTTTATCACCGCAGATACGGGAATGGATGTTATCACACATGCCATTGAGGCGTATGTTGCAGAGCGTGCAAGCGACGTTACAGATGCTCTCGCTGAGAAAGCGCTTGAGCTTGCATTTGAGTATCTCCCAAAGGCATATCGCAATGGATATGATATTAAGGCGAGAGATAAAATGCATCGAGCTTCCTGTCTCGCCGGTATGGCATTTAACAGTGTGAATCTCGGTGTGAATCACGGAATTGCTCACGCACTCGGCGCCATCTTCCATATTCCACATGGTCGCGCGAATGCCCTTGTGCTTCCACATGTGATTGAGTTTAACGCAGATATGGCGAGAGATACCGCAAAACATAGCACCGAGATAGCTAAGAAGTACCAGAGACTCGCAAGAGTAGTCGGTCTTCCAGCTTCCACACCAAAGATTGGTGTCACGAATTTAATTGACGAGATTAATCGGCTGTTAAAGTATATGGACCGTCCAATGTGTATCACAGAATGTGGAATTTCACTGGAGAATTTTGAGGCACAGAGAGAAGAAATCATAAACCGAGCACTCGCAGACGCCTGCACGGTGGCGAATCCTCGCAAGGTTACAGCCGACGATATCAACAAGATTTTGGATAAAATAGCCAAATAGTTGCAGTTTAGACAAAATTAATTGTGAAAAAAGTATGAAATTATGAAAAATGACAATAAGTTGTCATTGACAGTGGGTAAAAATCAGTTTTTTTAAAAAATAGAGCTAAAATTTATATGTTTTTGCCAAGCGTTTTTGGCAATCATACTATATAATATTATCATGAGTAAATAATACTAAGAAGCTCAGACTATGCTTAAGGAACGCATTGATTACAAGTCACATAATAAAGGAGGTAAATTATATGCAGAAAGAAGCTTTAGGAATGATTGAAACCAAGGGTCTTGTTGGTGCTATTGAGGCAGCAGATGCCATGGTAAAATCAGCGAACGTAGCATTAGTTGGATACGAGAAAATTGGATCTGGATTAGTAACAGTTATGGTAAGAGGAGATGTAGGAGCTGTTAAGGCAGCAGTTGATGCTGGAACAGTTGCAGCAGATAAAGTTGGAACAGTTGTATCTAGCCATGTAATTCCAAGACCACATTCAGACGTAGAGAAAATTCTACCACAGCAGGCTTAATAATTGATTTTTAGGTGAGCAAAAATTATTAGTAATTTTATTTTTAACGGAGGTAAGATTCAATGAAAGACGAAATGATGGCAAAAATCATGGATGAAGTTATGAAGAAAATGGGCGGAGCAGAGGCAGCATCTGTAGCAGCATCCGCACCAGAGACAGCATCCAAAATTAATGCAGACCTTTGCAGTTTGACTGAGTATGTTGGAACGGCTATAGGACATACAATCGGTTTAGTTATTGCTAACTTAGACAGCAGTGTGCATGAGTTATTAAAAATTGACCCTAAATATCGTTCTATCGGTATTATCAGCGATAGGGTTGGTGCCGGTCCACAGATTATGGCTTGTGACGAGGCTATCAAAGCTACGAATACAGAGTGTGTACTTGTTGAGTGCCCAAGAGATACAGAAGGCGGCGCTGGACATGGTTGCTTAATTGTATTTGGTGCAGAGGATGTATCTGACGCAAGAAGAGCTGTAGAAGTTGCATTGAAAGAAGTTGAGAGAACATTCGGTGATGTATATGGAAACTCCGCAGGACATCTTGAGTTCCAGTATACAGCTAGAGCTAGCTATGTATGCAATAAAGCATTCGGCGCTCCTATCGGAAAAGCATTTGGTGTGACAGTAGGTGCTCCTGCTGGTATCGGTATCGTATTAGCAGATACAGCAGCTAAGACAGCTACTATTGACCCTATTTCTATCGCAACACCTGCAAATGGCGGAACAAGCTATTCTAACGAGGTTAACTTCTTCTTCTCCGGAGATTCTGGAGCTGTTAGACAGGCTATTATCGCTGCAAGAGATGTTGGAAAACAGTTAATGAAATCATTAGAGCCAAATGAGCCTCTTGAGTCAACAACTACTCCATACATCTAAGATTTGACATAATATAAACTTGATAATAGATATAAGAATGTAAAATTTAAAGTGAGAAGTGAATTTTAACATTGAACATAATCCGTACAAAGTGGATGAGCAAGTTTCTAAAAACCGGCCCTATTAGATGTTGTCATCCATTATGGCTGATGTTTTATCACAATTGAATAGAGAAATTATTTAATGGCTTGAAACATCCGATAGTTCACTTTGGGATAATAATATAGAGAGGTGTTAGTGCTGTGAGAAGTAAACGTTTTGAAGTATTGGATCAAAGACCTGTTAATCAGGATGGTTATGTAAAAGAATGGCCAGAAGTAGGTTTGATCGCAATGGATAGCCCATTCGACCCAAAACCAAGTTTAAAGATTGAGAACGGAAAAGTAGTAGAGTTAGACGGAAAGAAGAGAGCAGACTTTGATATGCTTGATATTTTTATCGCTGACTATGCTATCGACTTAAGTAGAGCAGAGGAAGCTATGGCTATGGATTCCCTAGAGATAGCTCATAAAATCTGTGATATTAATATAACAAGAGATGAGATTCTTGACATTACATTGTCCATTACTCCTGCTAAGATGGTAGAAGTAGTAGGAAAGTTAAATGTTCTTGAGATGATGATGGGACTCACAAAGATGAGAGCTCGTCTCATGACATCAAACCAGTGTCATACAACAAACGTAAAGGATAATATGGTTCAGATTGCAGCAGATGCAGCTGAGGCAGCTATCCGTGGTTTCGCTGAGCAGGAGACGACAGTAGGTATCGTTCGTTATGCTCCTTTCAATGCGATGGCATTGATGGTAGGTGCTCAGGTTGGACGTCCTGGTATTTTAACACAGTGTGCAGTAGAGGAAGCTACAGAGCTTGACCTTGGTATGAGAGGTTATACAGCTTACGCTGAGACAGTATCCGTATACGGTACAGAGCCTGTATTTATGGATGGAGATGATACTCCTTGGTCGAAAGCGTTCTTGGCATCTTGCTACGCATCCCGTGGTTTGAAGATGAGATTTACATCTGGTACTGGTTCAGAAGTACAGATGGGATTCGCTGAAGGTTGCTCTATGCTTTATCTTGAAGCTAGATGCTTATATATTACAAAGGGTGCTGGTGTACAGGGAACACAGAATGGTTCTGTATCTTGTATCGGTGTGCCAGCAGCTGTACCTGGCGGCCTTAGAGCTGTTGCAGGTGAGAATTTAATTGCTACATTACTTGACCTTGAATGTGTATCCAGTAATGACCAGACATTTACTCATTCTGACTTAAGAAGAGTTGCTCGTTCTATGCCACAGTTTATCCCTGGAACAGACTTTATTTGTTCTGGATATTCCGCAACTCCTAACTATGATAATATGTTTGCTGGTTCTAACTGGGATGCAGAAGATTATGAAGACTGGTGTACAATTCAGCGTGACCTTAAGATCGACGGTGGATTACATCCAGTAACAGAAGAAGAAGTTGTTGCTATCCGTAATAAGGCAGCGAAAGTTATCCAGGCATTATTTAGAGAGCTTGGACTTCCTGAGATTACAGACGAAGAAGTTGAGGCTGCTACATACGCTAACGGTTCTAAGGATATGCCAGACCGTAACGTAGTAGAAGACTTAAAGGCAGCAGAAGAGATGCTTGCCCGTGGAGTGACAGGTATTGACTTTGTTAAGGCTCTTTATAAAGCTGGATACGAAGATGTTGCAGAAGCTGTATTTAACATTCAGAAAGCAAAAGTTGCTGGTGACTACTTACATACAGCAGCTATCTTTGATAAAGACTTCCATGTATTAAGTGCTGTTAACGTTCCTAATACATATGCTGGTCCTATGACAGGATATCAGATTAGTCCAGAACGTTGGGAGAAGATGAGTAACATTCGTAAAGCTGTTGATCCAGCTAGCTTCTAATCGAGATTTAAGGAAGGTGAAAACAAATGGCAATTGATCAGAAATTATTACAAAGCGTAATCGCAGAAGTGCTCAAAGAAATGAATTTAGAAGAGCCAGCTGCACCAGCAGAGCCAGCAGCTCCAGTTAGTAGTGCGGCAGCTAATGCAACAGACCTCGAGTTGACAGAGGTTGGCGATGCAGTAAAAGGAACAAGCCCTAATGAGGTAGTTTTAGGTGTTGCTCCAGCATTTGGTGTATCTCAGACAACGAATATCGTAGGAGTTCCTCATGGCCAGATTGTAAAAGAAATCATGGCTGGTATCGAGGAGGAAGGTGTATCCTGCCGAGTTGTTAAAGTATATAGAACATCTGACGTATCTTTCGTTGCTCATGATGCAGCTGAGTTAAGTGGTTCTGGAATTGGTATCGGTATCCAATCCAAAGGTACTACAGTAATTCACCAGAAAGATTTACCACCATTAAGTAACTTAGAGTTATTCCCACAGTGTCCACTGATTGACCTTGAGACATACAGACAGATTGGTAAGAACGCAGCGAAATACGCTAAGGGCGAATCTCCAAATCCTGTACCTGTACGTAACGATCAGATGGCTAGACCTAAATATCAGGCTTTATCAGCTGTTCTCCATATCAAAGAGACAGAGCATGCTGACAGAAATAAAGCTCCTAAGGCTCTTAAAGTTACATTTAAATAAAACGGAGGTGTCGAACGTGGATCAAGAACAATTAGTAAGACAGATAATGCAAGAAGTTTTGAAGAATATGCAGTGTGCTACGCCTGATAAGGCAGCATGTGCTTGTGAAGATAAAGTGACAAAGGACCAGTATCCTTTAGCAGAGAAGATTCCTGAGAGAATCAAAACTCCTACAGGAATTTCCTTATCTGATATCACATTAGATAAAGTTATTAGTGGCGAGATTACAGCAAAAGATATGAGAATTTCTCCAGAGACATTGGAGATGCAGGCTCAGGTCGCTGAGTCCGTAAGAAGAGATGCATTCGCATCTAATTTAAGAAGAGCAAGCGAGTTGATCGCTGTACCAGATGCAAGATTATTAGAGATTTACAATGCTCTTAGACCATATAGATCTACAAAAGCTGAGTTAATCGCAATTGGTGATGAGTTAATCAACCAGTACGGAGCTACAGTAAGTGGAAACTTCGTAAAAGAGGCAGCGCAGGTATATGAGCAGAGAGGTAGATTAAAACAAGCGTAAGTTTTAGATAATCTGCGGGAGGTGTTAGCGTGAGTAAAATAATCGCAGGTGTAGATATTGGTAATGCTACGACTGAGGTCGCATTAGCAAGAATTGATGGAACGAATGTAGAATTTTTATCGAGCGGTATTGTGCCTACGTCAGGAATCAAGGGAACCAAACAAAATATTCACGGTGTGTTTAAAGCCTTACACGATGCGCTGGAGAAGGTTGGAATGGATATTGAGGATTTGGACGAAGTAAGAGTCAATGAGGCAGCTCCAGTTATCGGTGATGTCGCTATGGAGACGATTACGGAGACGATTATCACAGAGTCCACCATGATTGGTCATAATCCAAATACGCCTGGCGGAATCGGTATCGGTGTGGGATATACCGTTGTCATTGACCAGTTGTCACAGACAAAGCTAGATAAAGATGTTATCGTTATTATTCCATCAAACATCTCGTTTGATTACGCAGCACAGCTTATAAATACATATAATAAAAATGTTAATATCACAGGTGCCATTGTCCAAAAGGACGATGGCGTCTTGATTAACAACCGATTAGAGAAACAGATACCAATTGTCGATGAGGTTGACTTGATTGATAAGGTTCCAATTGGGATGTTATGTGCTATCGAGGTCGCTCCAGTTGGCGGTGTCGTAGAAGTTTTATCTAATCCTTATGGTATTGCAACTTTGTTTAAGCTCTCATCAGAGGAGACGAAACAGGTTGTTCCAATCGCCCGTGCGTTGATTGGAAATAGGTCGGCTGTCGTAATTAAAACTCCGGAAGGAGATGTAAAGGAGAGACGTATTCCAGCTGGAACAATCCAGATTATTGGTAAGAAGAAGGCTGAGGTAGACGTCGACGCAGGTGCTGATAAGATTATGGAAGCTGTGAATACAGTGGATGAGATTGAGGACGTAAAGGGAGAGCCTGGAACGAATGCCGGTGGCATGCTCGAGAAGGTTCGACAGGTAATGTCTAATCTGACGAATCAGCATCCAAGAGATATTAAGATTCAGGATTTACTGGCTGTTGATACATTTAATCCACAGCAGGTAAAGGGTGGATTGGCAAATGAATTTTCCTTAGAGAATGCTGTCGGTATCGCCGCAATGGTTAAGGCGGACAGACTTCAGATGGAGATGATTGCCGAGGAGTTGACAGATAAATTAAAAGTTCCTGTAAGTGTAGGTGGAGTGGAGGCAGATATGGCTATCCGCGGTGCCCTGACAACACCAGGTACAGCGAAGCCGTTGGCTATCTTGGATATGGGTGCTGGCTCAACCGACGCATCGATTATCAGTCGAGAGGGAAAGATTAAGTCCATCCATTTAGCAGGTGCCGGTAATATGGTTACTTTGCTTATCAAATCAGAGTTAGGTATTGAAGAGTTCGAGACGGCGGAGGATATTAAGAAGTATCCGCTCGCAAAAGTAGAGAGCTTATTCCATATAAGACATGAAGACGGAACGGTACAGTTCTTTGAGAGACCGCTTGACCCAAGTGTATTTGCCAAAGTGGTTTTGATAAAGGAAGGAAAGTTAGTTCCGCTTGACGGATTAAATTCGTTAGAAAAGATAAAGTTGGTTCGTAATACTGCAAAGAAAAAGGTATTTGTGACAAATGCCATCAGAGCATTACAAAAAGTAAGTCCGACAAAGAATGTTCGAGATATCGAGTTTGTCGTATTAGTCGGCGGTTCTGCTCTTGACTTTGAAGTCCCTCAGTTAGTGACAGACGCCTTGTCACAGTATAAGGTAGTAGCTGGTCGAGCGAATATTAGAGGATGTGAAGGACCACGTAACGCAGTTGCAACAGGATTAGTATTAGCTAGCACAGAAAAGGGTGAGTAATTATGGCTATGGAAGCAATCAATTCCACATTTAATGATAGACCCGTTGTAAAAGTATACTATGACAGCAGCAGCGTTGGAGAAGATCAGATAAAGAGTATACTTTATGGGATCGAAGAGGAAGGTATCCCTTTTGATGTAGTTGCAGAAAGTAAACAGGATGCAGTTGCGTTGGCTTATGACGCAAGCATAAATTCTAGATTAGGGGTCGGTGTGGGTGTCGGAAAGGACGATATTGTCCTTCATTATGAAAAACTGAACCCAACGGAGCCCATTTTTTGTGTAAGTAGAAAGAAAGCTGTGAATCATCGTATCTTAGGAGCAAATGCAGCTAGATTAGTCAAAAAAATGCCTTTCAAAGATTTTAAATAATATAATCGAGGAGGTGTAATTGTGGCGCTAAAATGTACAGGGTTTATAGAAACCCTAGGACTGGCGGCAGCAATAGAGGCAGCAGATACCGCTGTGAAAAGTGCAAACGTGAAATTGATTGGATATGAGTACACAAAGGGAGATGGAATGTGTACGGTAAAGATCGAAGGAGACGTTGGAGCAGTAAAGGCAGCGATTGCAGCGGCTTCTATATCAGCGGCGAA
Source organism: Blautia sp. (assembly GCA_030841965.1). Classification (GTDB taxonomy): domain Bacteria; phylum Bacillota; class Clostridia; order Lachnospirales; family Lachnospiraceae; genus JAUUSJ01. Next base: position 12,990 of record JAUUSJ010000040.1, on the reverse strand, counting down.
GGTATGGGGTGTATACAGCACAGATGTAATTGCACGTCCAGCGGCGGGTATTGATATGCTGATTCATAATGCGGACGCTACGATTGGATATGAAGATCCAGAACCAGCGTCAGCATCACAGATAAAAGAACCCGCAGAAGATACAAAAGAAGAGATAAAAAAAGAAATTGAGTCCGCAGAGGAAGCAAAGGAAGAGACAGAAGAAGAGGTTAAGTCTGTAGAAGACGTAAAAGAACAGATAGAAGAAGTTAAGCCTGTAGAGGATGCGAAAGAACCGATAGAAGAGATTCAACCTGCAGAGGATGTAAAACCAGAAATTGAGTCTGCAGAGGGTGAAAAAGAAGAAGTGAAATCTGTGGAGGATACAAAACAATCAGAATTAAAAGAACCTGTAGAAGATGAGACACCAGCAAAAGTTCAAGACAAAGAGGTTCCAAAGGAGACGCCAAGAAAGACAAACTCTCGAAGAAGGAGAACATCTGGAAAGAATCCAAAAGGAAATAATAACGAGCCTAAGAACGAGTAGTGATAGGTAACTTATCAAGGAGGATATAAAATGATAAACGAAGCATTAGGAATGATTGAGACAAGAGGATTAGTAGGAGCAATTGAAGCTGCCGATGCTATGACAAAATCCGCTAATGTCACATTGGTTGGATATGAGAAGATTGGTTCCGGACTTGTTACAGTTATGGTAAGAGGAGATGTCGGAGCGACAAAGGCAGCCGTAGATGCCGGTGCAGTTGCAGCTGATAAGGTTGGAGAATTAGTTTCTCAGCATGTAATTCCACGTCCTCATAATGATGTGGAAAAGATCTTACCAGAGCAGGTTTAGAGAGAATCGATAGTGAATCAATCGGGCATGTTTTCATGTCCCTTGATTCCTGAAACGAGACAATGAGACGGGAAAGTCCGTTTAATGCGGGGGATATGGCGAGTTTAGAGTATATCTCACAGTATTAGATTGGAACTTTCACAGCACAAAAAGGGTTGAATTTGATGAACAATTATAACGACGTACTAGTAAAATTTAATTCATTAATAGAGAAGAATGAATTTGCCCCTTTTGAAGGTGACTTAAAGGTTGGTGTGGATTTGGGAACAGCTAATATCGTATTATCTGTTGTAGACTCGAATAATACACCAATCGCAGGAGCGACATACCCATCTACTGTAGTGAGGGATGGTATTGTTGTAGATTTTATTGGTGCCTCAAGAGTTGTCAGAATGTTAAAAGCAAAGTTGGAGGAGCTTTTGGGCAGGGAGCTAATCTATGCAGCTACTGCTATTCCACCGGGAATTATGGAGGGGAATATAAAAGTAATCTCTAATGTAGTAGAGGCGTCTGATTTTGAGGTTTCCAATGTAATAGATGAGCCAACCGCAGCGGCGAGTGTTCTTGGGATTACAGACGGTGCCGTAGTCGATGTGGGTGGCGGTACTACAGGTATTAGTATACTCAAAGAAGGTAAGGTAGTGTTCACAGCGGACGAGCCGACAGGTGGCACGCATATGACATTAGTATTAGCGGGGTATTTTAAGACATCTTTTGAGGAGGCGGAGAAGATTAAAAAGGACGCTTCCAGAGAGAGTGAGGTATTTCCAGTGATAAAACCAGTCGTACAGAAGATGGCAGCGATTGTCAATCGCTTCATAAAGGGATACGATGTGGATGTTATTTATGTAGTGGGTGGTGCATGTACATTTAAGGACTTTGAAAAAGTCTTTGAGAAAGAAACTGGAATTAAAACAATAAAGCCAAAGGAACCATTATTGGTAACCCCACTTGGCATTGCAATGAATAGTACCTTAGAATAGGTGATGAGCGATGACAAAAAATGAATTGCAAGAACGCCTTATGTCCGTGATTGTAGAGTATATGGCAGATGAGGTAATTAGGCGATATGTGGCTCAGTGTAAGAAAGCTCTCGTCTTGTACTCAGGAGCATTGCTCGGCTTTCAGGATGCGCTGGACGGCTTAAAGAGCCTGAAAGAGCAGGGTTGGAAGCTGACGATTGCGATGAGTCAGAGTGCAGCAGAGATTATCACTAGAGAGCGTATTGAGGAAGAGCTTAAGCCAGAAGCTATTGTTACAGAGGGTAATCCAGTAGATTATAGAAAGTTGGTAGATGAGAATAATTTTGTTTTAATTCCTAGCTTATCCATAAATACAACCGCAAAGGTTGTAAACTGTATTAGTGATAATTTATTAACTAGAATTATTTCCCGTTCTATGATTGTTGGAAAGCCTATAATTGCTTCCATAGATGGCTGTTGCCCGGATAATGAGCAAAGAGCTAGTATGGGATTTCATGTGACGGAGGCTTATAAGGCAAAACTGCGAAGCAATTTGGAGACTCTTAGAAGTTTTGGTGTTATTTTAACTACCTCTAAGAATCTGGCCCATAAGGCAAATAAGGTATTTTACAGTAAGTATAGTTTTTCTAATGATCATAAGGATGAGGTGAAAAAAGCACCGAAGCAGACGGCCAAGGAGATAGTTTACGATGCGAAGCCTCAGGCGGAAGGTCAGACGATAAAACTAGATAAAAATATTATTAGCAAGAGTGATATTGTGATAAATCAGCGATACAAAATAATTACGGTCAAGAAAAATGCGCTAGTGACCGCACTTGCGAAGGACGAAGCGTATAAGAGAGGAATTACAATTATGGTAGAGTAGGATAGATTATTTTCTATCCACTCATTTCTGGCACGTCAGATGTGTTTATAGGAGGTAAAAGATGTATTTAGCGAAAGTAAGGGGCACAGTTGTTTCTACAATGAAGGCTCCCAGTCTTACGGGCTGTAAATTACTCATTATTGAAAAATTAAATGAAGATTTAACATCCAAGGGCACAACGGAGGTTGCAGTAGATGCAGTTGGTGCTGGAGATGGAGAGATTGTGCTTGTCTCTAGAGGTAGCTCAGCGAGATATATTTTCTCGGATAAGGGCTCACCGATTGACGCGGCGATTGTTGGTATTGTTGACACGGTAGAAGTAACACCATCAAGATAGGATGTGAGAGCGTTGGCGAATATTTACACAAAGACTGGCGATAAGGGTCAAACTGGTTTGTATGGTGGCTCCAGAATAGAGAAAGACAGTCTTAAGGTGGAATGTTACGGAACATTAGACGAAGCGATTTCTATGTTGGGGTTGGCTTATACGCAGACGGAAACCCCAAAGATAAAACAATATATTCATCATATCCAGGAGAGAATGTTTCAAGCGGGAGCAGAGCTGGCCAGCGATGAGCGAGGCATGGAGATGCTAAAGGACAAAATTAGCGAGTCTGATGTGAAATATTTAGAGGATATTATTGATGAATGTACGGCTGTAGTTGGATTACAGCGAGAATTCGTTGTTCCTGGAGTGAATCCTTCTTCTGCGGCGCTTCATGTGGCAAGGACAGTGGTAAGACGGGCAGAGCGCAATATTGTGGCGTTAAAAAGAACAGAGAATGTTCGAGAGATACTACAAAAATTTGTCAATCGTCTGTCGGATGCTTGCTATGCGATGGCGAGATTGGAAGAAACGTATAAACAGATTGGCGACTTAAAAGCACTCGTAGAAAAAGTTGTCCGTGAGCAACTTGGTCTTCAAAAAAAGGAGGAATATGAGATGGAGATGACATTAGAATCCATGAAACAGATGTCCCTATATGTTGAGGAGAAGGCAAAGGAGATGGGTGTTCCCGTTGTATTCTCAGCAGTAGATGCAGGTGCGAACCCAATTCTATTGCATCGTATGGAAGATTCTTTGCTGGCGAGTATTAAAATTTCTATGGATAAGGCATATACTTCCTGTACTTTGAAGCTGCCAACATGCGACCTCGCAGAGGCAGCGGCTCCTGGAGGAGGATTGTATGGAATTCAAAATTTATGTGATGGCAGAATTGTCGTATTTGGCGGCGGATATCCAATCAAGAAGGACGGTAAGATAATCGGAGCGATTGGTGTCAGTGGTGGAACAGCAGAGGAAGATATGGCAATTGCGACATATGCATTAGAAAAAATGCAAGGAGGAAATAAATAATGAATGTAGATGTAGCTTTAATTGAAAAATTAGTAAAAAAGGTTTTAGATGGTGTTGACGCAGCATCTTGTACTACAGAAGATGAGTATACATATGGTATTTTTGATAGCATGGACGAAGCGATTACTGCATCTGAGATTGCTCAAAAACAGTATATGAAATGCTCTATGGCGGACCGTGAGAAATATGTAAACGGAATTAGAGAAGTTATCTGCCAGAGAGAAAACTTAGAGTTAATTTCCAAATTGGCAGTGGAAGAGACTGGAATGGGTGGTTATGAGTACAAATTAATCAAAAACCGTTTGGCAGCTGAGAAATCTCCAGGAATTGAGGATTTGGTGACAGAAGCGATGACAGGAGATGGCGGTTTGACATTAGTTGAGTACTGCCCATTTGGTGTAATCGGTGCGATTGCTCCTACAACAAATCCTACAGAGACGATTATCTGTAACTCTATCGGTATGTTGGCAGGTGGAAACTCCGTAGTATTTAGCCCACATCCACGTTCAAAACAAGTTTCTCATATTACAATCAAATTGATTAATAGAAAATTAGAAGAGCTTGGAGCTCCTAGAAACTTAGTTGTCACTGTAAAAGAGCCTTCCATTGAGAATACAAATATTATGATGCAGCATCCAAAGGTAAGAATGTTGGTTGCTACAGGTGGTCCTGGAATCGTTCGTACAGTAATGTCATCAGGAAAGAAAGCAATCGGTGCCGGTGCCGGTAACCCTCCAGTAGTTGTTGACGAGACAGCTGATATCGAGAAGGCAGCAGTGGATATTATCAATGGATGTAGTTTTGACAATAACCTTCCATGTATCGCTGAGAAGGAAATTATCGCAGTAGAACAGATTGCGGACTACTTAATGTTCAATATGAAAAACTGTGGTGGATATGAGATAAAAGACCAGGCTATTATCGACAAGTTAGTTGAGTTAGTAATCAACGATAAGGGCGGTCCTAATGTAAACTTTGTTGGAAAGAGCGCTCAGTATATCTTAGATAAAGTTGGAATCCAAGTTGGAACTGATGTAAAGGTTATCGTAATGGAAGCTCCAAAAGACCATCCATTTGTTCAAAAAGAGCTTATGATGCCTATTTTACCTATGGTTCGCGTGGCAAATGTTGACGAGGCAATTGACTTCGCTGTTGAGGTAGAGCATGGAAATAGACATACAGCTATGATGCATTCTAAGAATGTCGATAAGTTAACTCAGATGGCGAAAGCTATTCAGACGACAATCTTTGTTAAAAACGCTCCATCTTATGCGGGAATCGGCGTAGGAGGAGAGGGATATACAACATTTACGATTGCAGGACCTACAGGAGAGGGCTTAACATCCGCTAAATCCTTCTGCCGTAAGAGAAGATGCGTATTATCCGATGGACTTCATATCAGATAAGAGGTGAATCAGAATGGAAAAAAACCTGAACGACATTATCGCTGCAGCAGGTATTGTTGGAGCTGGTGGTGCTGGATTTCCAACTCATGTAAAAATGAACGCAAAGGCAGAGTATGTTATTATTAACGGTGCTGAATGTGAGCCTTTACTTCGAGTAGACCAGCAATTAATGGCTATCGAGTCAAAGAAAATTTTGGACGCTCTTGCTCTTGTCAAAGAGCATGTGGGAGCAAAGTATGGTGTTGTCGCCCTAAAAGGCAAATACCATGATGCGATTGACAATTTAAATAAAATAATCAATGGATATGAGGGCTTAAGCCTTCATATCCTGGACAACTTCTATCCAGCAGGTGATGAGCAGGTTACCGTTTATGAGGTGACAAAGAGAATTGTTCCAGAAGGAGGTATCCCACTAAAATGTGGTGTTATCGTATCCAATGTTGAGACGATGTTAAATATTTATAATGCGTACTATGAGGATAAACCAGTTACAGATTCCTATGTCACAATTACTGGAGAAGTAAAGAATAAAATTACCGTAAAATTACCTCTTGGTATTACCGTAAAAGAGGCGATTGATTTGGCTGGTGGACCAACCGTTGACGGTGAGATTGTTGTGATCAACGGCGGACCTATGATGGGTAAGCATGTACCGTTAGATTCCAAGATCACTAAGACAACAAAAGGTTTGATTGTATTGCCAGCAAGCCATAAGTTAATTCAGGATGTAAAGAAGGATGTATCTAAGATGTTGAGACAGGCTAAGACTGCCTGTATGCATTGTAGTTTATGTACAGAAGTATGTCCAAGAAATCTGCTTGGTCATAGGATTGCACCGAATAAGACAATTCGTTTTGCAAGTTATGGAAGTATGTGCGATGAGAAGGATACTCCTATGATTGCACATCTATGTTCTGAATGTCGTTTATGTCAGTATGCCTGTGTGATGGACCTTCAGCCTTGGAAGATGAATCATCAGTTAAAAGGAATTTTAATGCAAAACGGCATTAGAAATACATTGAATAATGCTCCAGAGAAGGTACATCCAATGCGCGAATACCGCAAGTACCCTGTACCAAAACTCGTTCGTCAATTGGGACTCACAAAATACGACGTGAAGGCTCCAATGCAGGAACTTACTGTAGATTTTAAACGTGTGACAATTCCTCTAGGACAGCATATTGGTGCCCCAGCAGTAGCATGTGTTAACGTGGGAGATAGCGTAGCAAAAGGCGATGTTATCGCTAAGCCGGCAGAAGGCAAATTAGGCGCTTGTATCCATGCTAGTATCTCTGGTACTGTAAAAGAGATTGCAGACAATAATATTACAATAGAGCAATAGAAAAGGGGTGTTACACAGTGAAAAAATCAGTTGGATTTGTAGAAGTAAAAAGTATTCCTGTCGGCATTCAGACGGCAGATGAAATGTTAAAAGCAGGTAATGTAGATTTATTATTGGCTACTCCTATTTGTCCAGGAAAATATGTTATCATCGTCGGCGGTCACGTAGGACCAGTAAAGGCAGCTATGAGCAAAGCAGAGATAGTTGCAGATGTATATTTGATTGAGCAGCATATTTTGGATAATATCGATGATAGAGTATTGCCAGCCATCTCTGGTATTAATACAGCGGGCGAGATTAAGAGTATCGGTACAGTTGAGACAATCTCTGCATTGACATCGATTATCGCAGCAGATATCGCTGTAAAGGCAGCGAAAGTTGATATCGTGGATATCAGAATTGCAAGAGGTCTCGGCGGAAAAGGATTTTTCATTATCACAGGAGAAGTTTCCTCGGTGAAATCTGCGATTCAGGCATGTATGAATACATTGGGAGTAAGCGGAGAAGTGACAAGTACTTCTGTCATTGCATCTCCTCATAAAGATTTGATTGATAGCTTAATTTAAATGATACCAGGGTCAAAAGGTCGAAAATCCGATACAAGCTTGCTTGTGAGAGGATTTTTGACCCCAACATCATTTAGATAATTAGAGTGTTAATTTTATAAGGAAAAGCCTTCTTGAGATGATAAGAATAACTTATCGGTCTCGAAGAAGGCTTTTTCTTGTATTCAACTAGCTAAATATAGCTCGGACTGCTGTGAGCATAAAAATAAGCCCTATAGTGAGCAGGATAAAACCAATTAAAACAAGCGGAGAACCCTTTTGTGAGTTTTTCTTTTGCATGGATTTTCCTGTCTGAAAAAGGACGATACCGATTATAGCCAGGATAGCCCCGATTACTGTAAATATATATGGATTTATCATGTTGATAAGCCTCCCTTTTTGTGGAATTATGTTTTCTTTTCGTATGTTTTATGGTAAGATACAATACAAAGAGTGTCAAGGTTTTTATGCAATAGCGTAGAATTTTTGTTAATTGGATAATTGATGTAGTGGGGGAGACGAAAAGAGAGTTTGTAGATATGTTCTCAAAAAACACGTTCGTTCCCACGGTTTTAAATCTTAGTGTTTTGGAGAAAGAAGGAGAGTAAGATGGAGTATTTGGTACATATTGTTATTATTATTGCGGCGATAGCTTTTTATATTATGTTGAAGAATTGGAAGAAAAAATAGCTTGCAGTGAAAAGGAGCTTTTGTAAAATTATAGTCTTTTAATTTTACAAAAGCTCCTTTCCTATGTATGATTCAAATTGAATTTTATTCTATAATGGTAATGCTCCGTAAAGCAATACAGCGACAATGGCGCCGATAATAGGACCAACGATAGGTACCCAAGCGTATCCCCAGTCAGGGTCTGTCTTTCCTTTGATTGGCAATAATGCAAATGCAATACGAGGAGCGGTATCACGAGCTGGATTCAATGCGTATCCTGTCATACCTCCGAAGGACATACCAACGGACATAATAATCATAAATACAGCAAGACTTCCAATAGGTCCTGGGCAAGCCTTGATTGCAAATACTAACCAGAATGTAGCAACTGCTTCTTGTAAACAGTTATAAGGAAGATTCCTTACACCAGGAGAACAGCAGAAAACACCCCGTAATCCATCACCTAGTTCAGCAGAAGAATCAAACTGAGGCTTGAATGTAATCCAAACAAGAACGGCACCACAGAAACCACCAAGCATCTCTGCGATAATGTATCCGGCACAAATATCCCATCCCAAAGTACCGTCTACACAAAGTGCAATTGTAAGAGCAGGATTATACGAAGCAGCACAAATACCACCAAAAGCAGCGGCTGGAAGTGCAACAGCAAGACCCCATCCAATCGTAATAATCACTGGACCTGCACCTTTGAAACCAGAATTGTTCAAACTAACATTAGCGCAAACGCCATCACCAAGTAAAACAAGTAACAATGTTCCGACAAACTCACCAATATATTGAGCCATCATAAAACCTCCTATCCAATTTTATATAGTTTTAAATGCACACTAGTGTTAGATTTAATATACCACTTTTCCGATAATTTGTCCAGCAAATTATGAAAAACTTTCAAAATTTCTACAAAAATTTCTTACATTTATTCCATATTTATAACATAAAAATAAGAAATAAAGAAGATGAAACTGTATATATTTACTATATAATCTGGGAAGAATTGCAAAAATAATTGTGCAATAACAAAAAAGTCCTCTTTGAGAACTGCTTTTTTTTGCGGCTCCCAAAGAGGAGATTATAAATGACAAAAATTGACTTTTATAAACTAAATGATTATATTGTATTTTTTAATATGTCTATTTAGGAAGAAGATTTTCAAGCATCTAATATTTGTGACAGTTTTGTTATGATAGCTCGAAATAACTGCTTGACGGGGATTTCATACGAAATATTATGATTTTTTCTGAAATTGATGGAAATATTCGGAAAGTTCCTCTATCCCAGTTCCGTCATAAGCGCTCGTTAAAAAAACAGTTTTTAAATCACTGCCTGCATACTCAAGATAATTCATAGAGCGCTTAATATTAGAATCTTGCTTATCTACCTTTGTGATAATACCGATGGTAGGTTTATTGAATTTAAAAGCGACACCACCTGGAAACCAACAGTCCTCCGAGGTTGAATCTTGGACAAGAGCAATCAAATCCGCATCATAGGCTGTGACAGTGAGAGGTCCCCAATACCAGCGGTTTTGCATATATTCCCCTGGCGTATCGATAAAATTCCCGATATACTCGATGGCCTGTGTCTTATCGTATTTCATTTCCATATCGCTAAGGCGTTGAATCAAGGTAGTTTTGCCGGCAGCAGAAGCACCTATTAATATTATTTTCATAATAATTAGGCTCGGATACTCGTGATTTTAGTCATGAGAGGAGAGCCTACCTCCTTTCGATTGATATACTTTTTCTAACAAGCCCTTCTTTTAAGAACGTGTAATTTCTGCGACATCAAAGCCGAGTTTTGTCGAAAAAGTGTGAAGAACACTTCTAAGCGCTGCTTCCGCATTCGAGATAGAACCGACGATGATGACAGAGCCAGAAAAACGGTCCACAAAACCAAGTTGAATCGATGCTGCCTTAGAGCAAATATCGGCTGCGATAATAGAAGCCTCAGACGGAGTGATGGTCAGAATACCAATGGCCTCGTGGTATTCATCAGGGAGACCAAGTTTTTTATAAACACCAGGCTGAGGTCTTGTCACAAGATGAGCGAGAGTAATCTGTTTTCCAGGTACGTATTCTTGAATCATACGAGCCTTATCATTATTCTCAGAAGCTTTTTTTATTAAATCATCAAACATAATAACGCATCTCCTTTCAGATATTTATGTATCTATAACACCTCGATTATAATTATACAAAAAAACACGAAAAAGGTAAATGTAATTAATGATAAAGATAGCATAAAATTTTTGTTGGTTTGATAATTTCTGTAGTGGGGAGAGACGCAAAGAGAGTTTGAAGATATGTCCTCAAAAAACACGTTCGTTCCCACGTTTTTTCGACATACGCTGATATATGCCGCTTCCCGCAAACTCGCGCTTTCAGCGCTCAGACAGTGCTCCAGCGGCAAAGCTAAGTATATCGAAAAACCGCTCCACTCTCTATCGTTTTTTGAGGACATATCTCCAAACTCTCTTCGCTGTGTACTGGAAAAATACTGTAATGTTTTCTGTTTTTTGTTATCAGTAATAGATGATGCAAAATGATGGAAAAAGATGGGAAAAATTGACTTTTCAGGAAGAGATTTTTTCATAAACTAAGGCAAAAAAGAATAGATTATATATTAAGAGGAAAGGAAAAGAGACTATATACATAAAATGATAGCAGGGTCAAAAGGTCGGAAATCCGACGCAAGCTTGCTTGTGAGAGGATTTTTGACCTTGGAACCCGCCAAAAATATGAATAAGTAGCCGTTTTTCGAAGAAAAAGGAGCGAATTATGAATGTTTTTGAGGGCGCTGGGCGCCAGTGATGCCCGTTTAGCGTCGACCGGAGTGGAACATAGATGTGGGAGCACATTGTGCGGAACAATCCGGTAGCAAAGGGGTCAAAAGACCTTTTGACCCCAACATCATAAAATTAGGAATGGAGGAAAATATGAGAGACCAAATAATAGGATGGACGACAGGAATTATGTTGACATTTCTATTACCGTATTGCTTCACTATGCTGTTGACGGGGATGGAGTCGGAGAAAAATGAGGTAAAAGAGAGTGGAATTCAGATTATATTGGAAGATGAGAGAGCGATCGATTTAGAGGAATACGTAAAGGAGGTAACAGCTGGAGAAATCTCAATGGAGGAGGAGCAGGAGGCGATTAATGCGCAGATGGTAATTGTGCGGACAAACCTGCTTCGGAAGATAGGAGATGAGACGAAGGTCAAGGCAAAGGACCTGGAGGTGAGAGCCGTCGACGAAAAGACACTTCGAGAAAACTTGGGAGTAAAAAAATATAGTGAGGCGACGAAGAAATTGAGACAGGCACAGCAAAAGACAAGCGGAGTTGTGCTAAAATATAAGAAAAAATATATAGAAGCATTATATCATGTATGCAATACTGGAATGACAGTCAGTGCAAAGGAAGTGACGGGAAAGGAAAAGGCATATTTGCAGTCGGAGGAAAGTAATCAAGATATTGAGTCGGAAAATTATATGAATGTGAAGGAGTTCTCAAAAGCGCAGGTAATTAGCAAAATAAAAACGAAATTGGAGGCAAAAGATATAGAGGAGAGTAATGTATTAGATTCTATTCATATAGAGGAAAAAACAGAGCTTGGATATGTGCAGAAGGTAAAAATTGGGGAGGAGGAATTAACAGGCGAAGAATGGCGGGCTCTTTTTTCTCTCTCCTCAGATAATTTTTATATAGAGGAGTACGAGGGGAAAATTCGTATGATTTCTCTTGGAAAAGGACATGGAATGGGACTTAGTCAGTATGGAGCCAACGAGATGGCAAAACAGGGAAAAAATTATAAGGAGATATTAGAACATTATTATAGAGATGTAGATTTGGAAAATATAGATTAAAAAAGAGTAGACTTCAGAAATATAGTAAAAAAGAGTAAATTTCAAAAATATGGTTTAAGGGGGCGGTTTAAGAGAGAGGATTTAGAAAATATAGCTTAGGGAAATGTAGATTTATAAGTTTTTCTTTTTATGATGTATATTATTATCATTTCTGGAAAAAATGAAACTAGAGGTGATGATAATGAAAGGGTCAAGAAAACAGTTCAATCTACTGAATAAAATATCCTATGGTACTGTTATTACGATTATTCTTGTCGTTGCTGCGATTTCCATGTTATATAGTCTTAAGATAAGACATAATCAAGAGCTGGTAGAGCAGCAGATAGAAAAAGAACAGACAAACGAGGTGAGCGGTAGAGTTTCCACAGAAGAAAAAACAGAAAATACAAAAGAGAGTACAACGACAAAGGAAGAGAAAAAAGAAGAGGCTTCTGCGAAGGTGAGTGAGGGATATGACGGAAAAGAAAAGCTTGAGTGGCCATTGCTTGGAAATGTAATTATTCCGTACAGTATGGATACAACGGTGTATTTTGAGACATTAGACCAGTATCAATGTAATTCTGGATTGTTCATTCAGGCGGCAGAAAACACAAAAGTAAAAACTGTGTACAGCGGAACAGTGAAAGATATCACCAAGGATGATAAGTATGGCACGATAGTCACAGTAGATATGGGTGGCGACTATACTGCAAAATACGGACAGATTCAAAAAGTGAAGGTAAAAGCAGGAGATAAAGTGGAAGCGGGAGAGACAATCGGATATGTTGCGAAACCGACGAAGTATTTTACATTGGAGGGAAGTCATCTTTATTTTGAAGTGGAGAAAGATGGAAAGGCAATGAATCCTGTGGAAATCTTGGAGTAAATAGATAGATAGGCTTGAGGTATGCCTGTGATATGATTATCAGAGCAGGGAGAGAAGAGTAAAGGGGGAAGGTTTGATTTTCCCCTCTTTTTCTTTTTGGGGAAATGTAGGGAGGTATGTGGTAGAGATAGAAGGAGATGGATGGGGGTAAGGTATGTGGTGGTAGACGCCAAGAGAGCAATCCGATATCTCCTCCGTAAACACGTTCGTTCCCACGGTTTTTCGACATACGCTGAT
>JAUUSJ010000039.1 GCA_030841965.1 Blautia sp. | reverse complement strand
TATCATCTTCTATTTTGGGTATATGATTAAATACTGGCATTTTATCCCTCCTTATCTATATAAATCAAAATAGTAACATCTCCGTCTGGTCTTGCTAAGGATGTTAGTGTTAAGCTTCCGTTTGCTTGTACGATATTTGTAATATTTAATCCCTTTGGGAGTGGAGTATCTAAAGGATATTTTGGAACTAGCGCTATCATGCTGTTCTCTGTCACATCAAGTGGGCACGCCCACGTATAAGCACCATTTTGTGCCGTCCAATCCTCTTTAGAGATTGTAACTTCAAGTTTCGTAGTCTCTTTTGGATTTACCCAAGTTCCATCCGCTCTTAGATACCTCTCTGCTTCACCAGCGGAAGGGGCTGGAACGAGTCCAGCCTTTCCTGCGGCAGAAGAGGTAGCCCCTTGCATCACTTTGCATTTGTTTTCTACTCCAACGATTAAGCTTAGAATCTTCTTAATCGCTTCATTTACTAAATTATTCATTTTGGAGATTCCCCTCCTTTACATAAAAATCTTAAGCGTTCTTTAACTCTGCGTACATTGCCTCAATATTCGTTGCGGTAATTTCTGTTACATCCGTTGTATTTACTTTTTTATCCAGCTCCGTTTTGGTAGCGGCTTGCGTCATGGCGCCGTCTGCTGCGTTACCTGCGCCCGCATAAAGTTTTGTAATACCAGCTGTAGATGCATTACCTGTACCATAAGTAGTATTATTATCTGCTCCCCATACTGGCTTGCCATTTGCATCCAACTTAAGCACCTGTCCAGATGTTCCAGTCGCACTTGGAGATTCCACAGGGGTATAGCCTAATGCATCTGTAACGTGCTCATCCGTCATCTCTCCTAAGATAGTAGCGGCAGATTTATTATCCACATTCCCGAGACCTACATCTGTCTTGTTCACGTTGTGCGGATTACCGCTTGTAAGCTGGGAATGGTCGTAAGCTGCCTTACCTCTATCTCCACGGTATGCTGTAGCAGATGTCTCTCCTAGGGCAAGTGTATCGCTAACAACCGCAAATGCTGTGCCAGACCAGCGATAAATCTTATTTGTTGTTAAATCCATGTAGATTTTGCTCGTCTCGCCTGCAATCTCTGTCGTATGCGCAGACTCTTTATAAAATTTAGAATTATAAAAATAACCCTCTACTACGTCATCAACGTAGGAAGGCAACTGTGCCGCTGGCACCTTACCAGATGCATCCAACTCTGCCAATCCATTTGCTGCACCTTTTAAGGTAGCATCTAGCTTTCCACTTACGTCTGCTCCTGTATTTTTTTCCACATCAATAATAATTTGTAAAAGTTTTTCAATTGCTGTACTTGATACATTATTAATTGCCATAATTCATTTTCCTCCTTATATTATGCATTTTCTGTGTTATCTGTATTTACTTCTGTTTTTAATCTGTCGTACATCTGCGTGATTTCTTCACTCGTTAATTCATGAATATCTGTTTTTTTCAGATACTCGCTCAAGTCTACGGAGCCACTCGTATTTTTCGCATCCTTAATATCTGTAAGGATTTTAGTAAGTAACTCCTCCAGCTGTGCTTGAGTCATCCCTATTACTTTTGTGTTCTCATCCATGCAAAAACCTCCTTTTATACTTGTGATTTAATATTGTCATACCTTTCGACAACATCAGCGATTTGAGCACCGCTCAAATAGTTATTAGCCAAATCTTCTTTAATTGCTTCAATCTGTTTGTAAAGCTCTAAAAGTTCTTTTCCTACATTTCCATCCTCCTCCCCACTCGTTTCATCATCTATAAGATATCCAGAAGCATAAATATAAAGAATTACTTCTATATCTACGTCTGGCTTTTTACTGGATATTAATGTTAATTTTCCAGTCTCCTGCATTGCCCCAACAATATTAAGCTTTTTTAACTTTTCTAAATACGCTGTATCGATTGGAACTTTTGGAAATAATTCAATTCTATTTTCCTGTTCTCCAGCAAGAATCTCATTAATAGTAATATCATAAGTATAAAGTCCATTCGCATCCTTCCAATCACTTGCTAACAATGTCAGCTCCGTTTTGGTTGGGATTATCCTGCCTGCTAATATCTGGATATTTGCATCTACATTATTTGTTATTTTCTCTCGTATATCGCCTAGAAGAGCATCCAACTTCGCCCAGTTTTGATTTACCCTCAATACGTCATAGTAATCGCCCTGCTCATCCATTGTAAATTTATAATTACGTGTATACCTAATTGGAATCACCTCCTATTTCCTATTCCTGCCAAATCCGCATGAGTGAATTTTTGCAAATAGTCATTCGGGAAATAAGACAATTGTCCATGTACCCTCCTCGCTCCCTTTGGCAAGAAATCATTTTCATAACCTCTCAGCTCATCATGAGTCAGTCTTGACAACTGCTCATGAGATATCCTTCGGTAATGCTTATGTAGTCCAACTACTCGCTCTTTTGTCATATCTGCTTCTTTTAAAACAGAATCTTGCAACTGTTCATGCGTGTATGCACTCATTTGCTCATGTGTAAGCTTACGTATCATATTGTGCATATTTTTTCTCACACTCACCCATGCGTGAAGATTTGCTGGCGCATTTTTCAATGTCTCATACACTAAGTTAACTTTACTCTTTGTTCCCTGCTCAAGCGTGATATGCAAATCATAAATCCAATGCCAAATATCAATCGTGAATCCGCTCTCGCCAATCATAAATTCCATTTGGTCATTCAGCCAAACCTTAGTAAATGGAGGATAACTCGTTAGTTTATTTAATATTGCTTCTCTTCTCTCATCTAAAGTCTGATTAGCAGTAGGCTTAATTTTTACAATTCTCTCATATTCTCTAATTCCATCTTCGTCTGCAAACAAGACAAACAAACTACAAAACAACTTACTAGCAACTTTGTCAATTTCTCCGCTTTCCTGTTCCAGACAAGAAAATAAGACCTTAAATTCATAATAAGGTCTCATCCATTCTGGCAAGTATTCTATTAATTTTTTTCTCTGTTCAAAGAGTGGCAATAACTCAATTACCATCTACTATCGCCTCCCTCACAGGTATCGCAAATTCTGAAACTTTATAATTCTCCTCCTTGCCGTTTATTTTCGTGTTTTTAATATCAATCACATCCTCAAGAGCAAGAAGGCGGGATTCAATTTCAGATATACGCACGACAATAGTCTTTTCGCCCCATTGACTAGATAACTCCGTCAAGTACTCGTCTAAAGCTTTCTCTAACTCACCTTTTATATCCTCAAATGTATATCCATTTTCTATCTCCAACTGAGTCGTTATAGTGAGTGACTCCTCACACACCGCCATAACTGTTACAACATGTCCAATCGGTGCAAGCCCTCTTCCCTCTCCTGTATACATCGGAGGGTCAATTGCATTTTGTATCTCCGCAACTAAAGCATCTGACGGTTTTCGGTAGCCAGTTGCTAAAAAATAAATGCCAACCGTACCACCAGCGATAGCGTGACCACCATTACAGAGCACTCTCGTTTTCTCTATTCCTACCCAAAAAGGTATTATTTTGCACGCTGCCACTCCATCTTGTTCCATCATCCACTCTTCGTATGACGCTATATTTCCCCCAAATTTCTGCGTATCAAAAGATTCATAATAACGTTGCCTTAATTCTTCGTCCGTCTCTTCCTCTTTTCCATACTCCAAAATTTGGTAAATATAAATATGCTCTAATCCTTGCACGGTTGTATCTGGGAGCAAATCACCTTCTGGGATATTTCCAATTTCTCCATCTTCTTCGCAAACCAAAAGAATTTCTCCATCCTCAGTTCCGTATAATTCTCCACTGTCTGCAATACAAAACCAAATAATTTCTCCGTTTTCACCTGGAATACTGAATCTTTCATTGCCTGCAAATTCTACATTAGAAGGAGTGTAATGAGCCATTACAACGGTCGCTGTCGCCTCTTTTCTTGTCAATGCTCTCTCCGCTACCTTGGCATCTAAATCTGTTCCAGACAAGCCCTCAATAAAAATACCATCCCAGACATACTTAAGGTCGCTGTAAACATTTTGTAGATACATAGCAGCAGGAGCCAATGCTTGGTAAATAACAGAACTCTCCCTTTTATCTACATTATCAGGCACATAAGAAAGTAACTCCTGCATAATTTCTTCAAAATCTTTCTCCTCAATCATTATCTGTCATCACAACCTCTCCTGTCTTGCTTATCCCTATTTCCATGCTCATCTCTTCCTCTCCCTGACCTAAATCATACTCAACGTAAAAGGATACGATTAGAATTTCATCTCGCTTCTCAAACATAAAATTTGTCACATTTATAATCCTGTCATCTACAAGGAGCGTGTCTGTAATATCTTCCCTGACCTTTACTGGCATTAAAACCTCATCGTTATCTTGCCCAAAGAAGTCCCAAAATTCAGCTCCATAATCTCTGCTATAGATTTCATAAGAGTACCGCCTCGTACGAAGCATAAAATAGATGGACTGTCTTAACGCATCCTCATCCACAATTGAGCCTAATCTTTTAATCCTTTTTGTTTTATGGTCGAGTAGAAACGAATAAGAAGGAGCTACCCTAAGATTTAGTTCTGCATCTAACTCTTTATCTTGAGTCATATCACTATCTAAAGGAATCATAATCATGGGATATCACCACCTTCTATCTTCAATTTCTGTTCTATTTTGGTTATCCTCTGCTCCATCGCTTCAAATCGTTTTGCTATCCACTCTTGCTTTGGGATAACAATATAGCACTTAGCACCTTGTTGCCTAATAAAATAAAATCTCTCTCCCTCTTCTAAGTGACAGCCATCTATATTTTTCACGAAATAATCATCTAGCTCTAGCCCTCCTATATTAAAAGTAGGAGGCTCTGTAGCTTGTACGACTCCTGTTTGTACTTGTACTGGATTTTCTGCCTGCACAGCTCTTACTGCAATCTCTTTTATCAACTCCGCAAGATTTTTATTCTGCAACAAAATCACCTCCTGCTCCAATCATGGTCAAGTCCATCCAATGCTCATTTCCATTGTATTTATGCGTTACTTTTTCTACAATCATGAAAGTCTTTAAATTATAATCATGCAGCTGGTGCTTGACATAAAAAGAAGAGCCACCACGGACTCTATTATCTCCAATCACATTTTTATAAGACAGAGTACGCTGTTCAATATTATAAATATTCATATATTGCTCTGCCAATTTTTTAATATCAGCTTCTCCCATAGAGGAACTCATCTTTTCATAATAGCTCAGCCTTCCCCATTGATTCTGACTGTCTTGATTGTTTAGAGTATAAATCTCTCTAGCTCCTGTTTCTCCATTATCGTATGCTAAAATAATCTGGTTATAAACATCGGTATCAATTGAAGATTCATATTCATAATCTTGGATGGCATTTTTATCAAGTAAGATGTCTAGCATCATATCCTCAATTTTACTCAAGGTAACAGCCCCAAATTTATCATATAAGATGTACGCTGTTCCCTCATTTTTTATCGTATCATCATAGGCGGATGAACATATATCTAACATCTTTCCATCTTGAATTGCTCTCTCCAATTTGTGCTTCGGAGTCGCAATACTACCTGTCTTCATCCCCATTTCTTTACAAAAATACTTTAATAGCTCTGCGTATGTCATCTCCTCCATAACAAAGGTAATCGGATTTTTTAAGTAGCGCAATTGGTCATATGCCGTAACTTTTATAATGTCATTATTTTCCTGCTTAGTCGTAAAAATATATCCATAAAACACATTTTCTCCGTTATGTCTAAAACGTACTGGATACCCTCGCTTTAGAGTAAGACCGTCCACATTTAACACATTAAAAGTAAGAGAAGAGCAACTACACCCTCTCTCATCTGTGAAATTAATCTCTCCCTCGATGGGTGGCAGGATGATATTTCTATCTTGCTGTATTAAAAGCTCACAAACCTTGTCTGCAAAATTTTTTCCAGTCCAAGAAAGCAAATCTTGATTAAGATTTGTTCCAACTTTTCCCCAAGTAGCTTTTTGCGTTACAGTTGTGATTTGTACTTGTGTTTCCTCAGAAGATACGCCACTACTGGTAGAGCCATCCTCATAGACAATTTTTCGGTATTTTTGCTCACAATATTGCCTATATTTACTTGATTGGTAAAAGAATAAGTTTCCTTTTTTCCCGTAGGCATTTTTACTACTGTCTACAACAGTCGCACAATAATATGTCCCCGAACTTCCATATACATTATGTATTGGACTTTTGCCCTGCACATACTCTGAAATCTTCTTTGGATTCTTTATATCACCTGGATACATATCAAACTCATCGACATAAGGGGGTAATGTCCTATTGCCATTTATAATGCATTTTTCCACCGCCTGCATGGCACTAGCATTGTAATGAGAATTATTTCGAGTGCTGGAAGCATACCAATGAGTCGTACTGATATACGCATAAAATGATTTGCTGACCGTATTTTTATATCTACCATACTCATATAGATTGCACATATGGCTTGCCACGGCATCCATACACTCTTGATTATATCCACCCTCTTGATAGACCATTGCCGCTAACTTCTTTTTTTGAGCATCTGTTAAGGTATATTTCGGTACGTCCCAAACTTCTTTCTTAACTTTTCCTGTTCCAGAGCCACCTTCGCCTGTTCCTGTACCATATTTCTTTCCCCATTGCAGGATATATTGACAAGCACCTGCGCTTCGCTGTCCATTCGCCGTCTCTGGACCATTCTTCATCAATCCATTTGCATACCCAAAAGAAATCTTTTTTCCATCCCCCACGTATAAATCTACATGTCCAGGATACCAAAAGACATCCCCGATATAAACTTTACCAGATTGGACAGCTTGCCATGTACCAGACGCCCCACCCGTATGTATATAAGGCGCATTTTTTAGTCCGTAAGATTTTTGCTCAGAAGAGTTTGCAACCCAGTTACCACTGCCAATTTTTACACCTGCCTTTAGCCAACAAGCATAGGTAAATTGACTACAATCTCCCGAAGGAGGATTCTTCCACAAGTTATTCACATTGCCGTGTTTTCCTTGATTATACGTTGTGCCAGGTATCCGAAGACGTGTGAAAGCCCATAAACAAGCCAATGTAGCTCGACTACAGTTTGTCTGATACTGCTTATAAAGAGTTGGACATTTTGTCTGTAACAATGAACGCTGTGTATCATTCATCTTATTCTTATATACATCTTCACACTCTGTTTTTATCGACATATCATCACCTACCCAACCTTTGCTCCTTTTAAGGCAGTTTCTTTCTTAGGTATCTTTAGCTTCGTACCCTTATAAAGATATTTTCCATTTGCACTGCTTTTTCTCTTATTTTTCTTGGTTGCATTTTCAATTACCGTCTTATTCAGCTTGTAAATATCATTTGCATAACTACTACTGCCTAGTGTTTTTTTCGCTATTGTCTTTAACGTATCCCCAGTCTTTACTGTATAAGTAGTCTCCTTTGCTGTGTCTTTTCTCGTTGTTGTCTTTACTGTATCTTGCAATACCACTCTTCCAAGCCCTGCATCTCTATACTCCGTAAAGGTAACAGATACATGCAAATCATCACCATACTCTTCTTGGTCTAAATCGTAGGAAAAATCGGAAAGAACTGCATCTATATTGATTTCATTCCCCATAATATTTCTCGCCTTTTTTGATTCAGACGTAGTTGCCAATGGACTTTTTAAGAGCCTAACTTTGGTCACTCTCTTTTCGGTTTTAATTCCCGACAAAACCGAAAAATAATAATCTGCATTCTTGACCTTTCCTTTTACTCCGATTCCCTTTTTCTCTTCACTTGCGGAATACGTTTTCACATAAGCAAAAGGATAAACATGGTTTGGAAGTAAAATTTCAAAGCTGACTTTAATTAGTCCTGGACTTTTGGGGATAATAATTTCTCCCTCATTTTGCAAATCATAAGTTACATTTTTATCTCCAACTTCAACACTCACCGTTCCTGGCGTCACAGGAAAGCGAATGTCCGCAATATATAATCGATACATTTCGCCCTCCTCTACATAAATGCACCATCTGTATGTGTCGCCAAATACTGCTCTAAGGCATCCGTAAGTTTCGTTGTCAAGGCACTCTCAGAGCTTTCTTTTACAGTCTTTCCATCGATTTTGATATCAATCTTGGACGGACTCGCCTTATTATTCGCTAACCTCTCAGCGATAATCTTGAGCCATTTAATCTCCTCACTTCCACTCGTGGAATTTTTAATAGCAGTTGTATTTTTATCAATATTATCTACTGCCTTGCTTGTACCAGAGTCACCTGTTCCCGCACTTGTCGCATTGCCTAGATTGCTCGTATCGACATTATTAGCCGCATTCTGCCATGACATATCCGTTGCGCTGGAAGAAGCATTATTGGTTAATCCACTCGTGATATCACTCATGCTAAAGTTTGACCCCTTACCATAGCCAGTGCTGTAAGCATCTGCAACACTCGTATAATCCTTAGATGCATGACTTGTCTGATAATTATTCTTGAAGTCTGCTGTAGTATTGGCATAAATAGTATCTGCCATACTACTAATAGTACCTCCAACATCAGCACGAGGTATTGATATATTGCCAATTTGTGCGTTTCCAATAATCCCTCCCACAACAGGAATTGAACTAGCCGAATTCAGCAACCCATTAATCACATTGATTCCAGCATTAACAAGTTCTTCTATACCACCAATTACTAAGTTTACCAACCAGTCTATCGCCGACGCAACGCCCGAAACCGCTTTTAAAGCCCCCGAGACGAGAGTACCCAATACCGCAATCGCCGCTTCCACTGGATTGTTAAAACAATTACCAATAAAATCCGCCACTTTCCAAAAAGTATTATATATAAAAGTACCGATATTACTCACAACTGCTCTTAACCCATATAGTAATCCTACAACCACCCCAATCGCAGACACCGAACTACCACTAAAATGATTGAATGCCGCTACAACAAGAGCCACCGCCGCTGGAATCAAAGCGATTATAGTTAAAATAAGTAACAAAGGAGAAGACGCAATTTGCGCTGCTACTCCAAACAAAGCCGTAGCTGTAGTAGCTACTGTCGTAACGACCTGATAAACTAAAAATGCCGCCGCTACACTCGCAACAATTGGTGCAATCGTAGACCAGTTTTCTTGTACAAAATTAGCGACAGACGCCAGTTTATCCATTGCTGTTACCGCTATATTTGCAATAACCACAACGCTTTGTGCAGCTATATTAATAGCATTTGTAAATTCCTCAGAGTTAAACAATGTTCCAAGTCTACTGTAAACTACCTGCATACTCTGTCCCGCTTGATTTTTAAAGCTTGTCCACACTTGAGAAAACGTCATTGGCATCTTGGCAAATTGAGCGTTTGTCTCGTCCGCAGCCGCAAGAAGAGATGTCTTAACTACATCTGCTGTAATCTGTCCTTCTGCCGCCATGTTTCTGATTTCGCCTGTAGAAACTCCAAGTTGTTTTGCAATTGTCTGTATAATCGTAGGAGCTTGCTCGAAAATAGAGTTTAACTCTTCCCCTCTAAGCACGCCAGAACCCATTGCCTGTGTGAGCTGTAACATAGCCGCAGATTGTCCTTCTGCACTTGTTCCAGCAATAGCAAATTGCTTATTTACCTGATTCATAAATGCGATAAGCTCATCATTACTCGAAAAGGCATCCTTAGCAAGAATACCCATCTGGGATATACTTGAGGCAGTTTCTGTATAAACACCTCTCGCATCTTGAGCGGATGCAAAAATCTTTCGTTGCAACTCTTCTGTCGTTTGCAAACCATCATTCATCATGTCAAGCCTTGCCTTCGTCTGAGAATAAGCATCAGCTTGTTGCACAATGCCAGTAACCAACTTGGCGCCGCCAAATACAGCAAGCATTCCATTTACTTTGTTCTTCAAATCATTAATTGCAGTTTCCGCTGGCTTCGTATCTGGCTTTGGTACAATTCCTTTCGCACTGCCAATCGCCTTTATTATCATCTGCTTTACTTTATTTGCCGCATTTAACGGCGCAGATATCACAGGGCTTTGTACCACACCTTTTACTTTATTTGTCGCCGACTCAAAGGCTTGCTTTACCTTTTTAGCAGCGTTAAGTGGTGCTGTTATTATCGGAGACTGCGCAATTCCTCTTACTGTATTTACAGAGTTTACAAACTCTTGATGCACTCGCTTAGCCGCATTTATCGGAGCTGTAACAACAGGAGACTGCATCACTCCTTTTGCGGAACTCACTGCATTATTAAGTATCTGCGTGACATTATTTGCCGCCTTTACAACCATAGAAGTATCTGGTGGTTGCATCATCACGCTTGAATTTGCCATAGAACTCAGATTTTGACGTGTCTGTGTGGATGGCATACTAATTTTAGGCTGTTGTATCGGTTTAGTCGGCTGTACACTTTGAGTTACAGTCTTGTTTGATTGTTGCACTGCTGAGTTTGGCAACCATATAGATGAACTTGGTTGTTGTTTAGGTTGTAGAGCTGTTGCATCAGTCGTTTGAATATTAGGAACTATAGACGTACTATTTAATTTATTCACAGCCTGTACAGCTTGCCCTATCTTATTTATAAACCTATCAACATTATCTAACGCTACAGAATCAACGGATATTTTGGCAGAATTTAACTCATCGATAGTCTCTGTAGCATTTTTTACTTGCGTTGTTAAATTAGTAAGACTGTCAGCCTTAATCGGCGTACTTACTTTGTTTTCTAAAGCAGAATAAGCCTTTGTCGCCGCATTTACAGCATTTATAATATTGTGGAGAGGAAGGCTTGCGTTATCAGTAATTCTAATAGAGGTTTGTACCATCGTTTAACGCCTCCCTTTCATCTTTCTTTCCATTTCTTTTCTTGCCTTTTCCACCTCTTCTTCCCAAATCGAGGTAGAAGCAATACAAAAGGCAAGCTCTTCCTCCGTCATGGAAAGCAAATCGGACGGCTTCCAATGGTGTTTATTTAGCATATAATGTACTTCAACACTTAGGAAATCGCCGTCCGTGATTAGTTTTTTGCCTGTTCTACTTTTTCATTTAGAGAGGTGTCGAATCCATTGTATTCGCTTACTGCATTAATTAATGCGGCATATTCTCCTGGGCTATCTACCATCTCCTGCAATAAGTCCACCGCATCTTCTACTCCATAAGAATCTTGCAAGTCTACATCATTTAAGTCTGGCATCTCAATGGATGCCACTGCCAGCTCTGCCAGATACTGCGCAGAGTTCAACTCGGAAATTTCTGCTCCTTTAATTCTCTTAGTCTTTGTATTTCTTGCTCGAAGCCTGTCATCTTCTTTCGTGGAGATACCTACAATCTTCCATTTCAAAGGCTCTCCATTCTCATCAACCAAACTTTTTGTTGCTGGATAGAAAAGTGGCTCTTTCGCTTTCTTGTTTTGCGCCATAAACATTTTTAAATCCATATATGTATCCTCCTATTTTTTCCAAGTCAAATCACCAGTCTGACGTATACCAAACTTATACTCATTTGTTCCATTTTGACTTGCATCATCAAACCATCGTTTGTTACCCTTCTTAAAGTCATCAAAAGTACCAGAAATCTCTTCCGTCAGATAGTCTGCCTCTGCATCAACCTTTGCTAATACCATAGAATCAAATAATACATTTTTCAGTATAGTCGATGTGGAACCAAGCTTAGAAGCTCTATCATCATTCACAACACTTAGCTGGATTTCTGGGAATACACCTGTCTCTTTGTAGTACTGCAAATATCCTCTCAAAATATCGCTGTTATAATGTGCTGTTCCCGAGAAAGTACCTTCCCATCCATTCGTCTTGTGACCTCCACCTGTTTTCCCTAGAATTGGAATTGCCACAATTTTGGGCTTTATAATAGCTTCAAATTTAATGATATTTGCAAGTCGATATCGATAATTCTTTGTACCTATATCCGTCACAGAACCATCTGAATTAATTTTTGCTTTTATATGGATAAACATTCTAGCTTCATTGCCGGAGATGGCGTCATTTGCATCCATCAGCCATTTTTCATCTCTTCCTGTATTTCCAACATACTCACCAGAATTTAATACATTATCAGCCATTTACTCACCTCCTATTAACTCTGCGATACAATACAGCTCAAATAAAGTTTTCTAAGTGGACTATTCACACCAATCTCCATATCTACAATCGCACTCTCTCTATCTGTAGCCTGCTGAATCGTCAAGCTATTTTCATCAAAGGATGCAATTGCTCCAACTGCCAATTTCTCATTGACAATTTCTGCAATATCCTCTCTTAAGGCGTTCCTATTATCTTCTGTATTGTCACTTGCAATATAGCTATTATTAAATACGTCCATCACTTCCATAGCGATAGAATCTATAACTCGAATTACTTTATTAGACTGAAATTCCGTATTTTTATTTACAGATAAACTTACAAAGGAATTGACATCCTTAAAAACTCTTACGATATCATCCGTCATATGGAATAAAAACTTTCCTGCCTCAGCCCCATCGGCAAGCTCTTCTTGCGTTTGGTCACAGATAATATCAAGTTCTCCATCATAGACAATATTTTCCGCTGTATTTTCTAATGCAATACCTGCTTGTACCCCTGCAACCCAATAAACAGCGGCACTTTCTAATTCATCGTCAGAAACCTTGTTTACAACATTTACAATGCCCTCATAGTCACCAGCGTAATTAAAAAGCACCGTCTGAAACTTCTTTCCAAGACTATCTCTCATTCTCTTCGTGAATGCAGCGTATAATCTTTGTACCTCAGTATCTGTAGATGCAGTAACTAAGACATTAAAATATTTGTTTTCCAGCTTTTTGAGAAATTCTTGCTGGCTTGCTCCTGTCGTTGTTCCGTTCGTTCCACCTGTCAAATTCGTGCCAGCTGTCAATTCCAAGAAAGATTCTTTATTAAATACAACAAGATTATTATCCTCTAACTCACTCGCTTTTGTTACCTGTTGCATGTCAATCCTTGTGCTGTCCATATACGTAGCTACTTCATATATCTCATCATTGTCAATACTCTTTTGTACAACAATCTGAATTGCATTTCCTCTAACGCCAGAGTATCTCGCTGTCGCATAAGCGCAAGTCGCTTTCTCTCCTCCACCATTTAAGCGATACAAAAGTACCTGTTCCGAACTTTTGAATATCTCTCTAAGAGGCTTTACAAATTCAGAGGTATATGGATAACCAATCGTATAAAGTCCGCTGGACTGCTCTGTATTTTCAATCGTGTCAGCAGAGATACGAATAATATCGTTCTCCTCACCCCAGTCTAAATCTAGGGCTACTGCTACAATACCTCGCTCTAAAACCACATTCGTATTTTTAGGTCCCGAAACAAAATTAATATATGCTCCTGGCATACGCTTATCATAACTGGTAAAGGTCCCTCCACCTAATGCCATACTTTACACCTCCCTCTCATAAAAATTCGATATCGCCTTATCTACTTCCTCGATTGTGTAATTCTCGTCATCGTTTAATACTGCATTTACAACATCTTTCTTAAAACGATATCTTTTTGAATTTAAAATCTGTTCTTTTGAATATTTCGTCTCTACATTTTCCATAACGCACCTCCTCACTTACTTACCACGAAGATGTTTAACTCTAATTTATTTAATTTATCTGCCAGTTCCTCGCAATCCATATAAAAGATATTGTAATCTACATAAATATGCAGTACTCCATCTACTATCTCGCTATGTCTCTCAGTTCCATGTACTTTCGCCCACTCTCGTCCGTTATCATCGACCAAATTAATCATGCGAAGGACACGAAGAATCTTCCACTCCACAGCATGACATTCCTGTTCTGGGGTATCTTCTGATTTGGGAAAATAACAAATATCCCAAGTACTCTCAAAATAATTTCTTCGGTCTACTCTTCGGCTATCATGATTAATAACATTCATAATACGAAAGCATGGCTCTTCTAAGTTCTGCTCCACTGGCTCGTCAAAGACCTCATAAGATTCATCTGTACTCGCTATCGCTCTTACAATGGCATTCTTGACACTCAAAATCATAGTTTCAGCTCCTTCTTTATCCAGCGTTTCATCTCTGCCTTAACCAGTCTTGGCAACTCTCTCCTTACTTTAATCTCAGACTTTAAGACAAAATGTTTTCCTGGCACCCACGCTCTCTTTAAACGCTTTCCAATTGCTGGAACATATCGCCCTGGTTGTTGCCTATGTCCATGCTCTACATAATCCGCATAGTAAGTATTATTCTTTAAAACAACCTCATACTCATTTCCCGTCTTTGTAACAGTAGGATTATTGTTTGCACTCACATTCCAATTTCGCACTAAGGTCTGAGTTTCTCCTCTTGGAGTAGCAGATTTTACAGTACGGAGCAATTTAGCCGCTGTTTTCTTTGCTATATGCTCACACATGGCATCTACATCTATCTTCTCTAGGTTTTCCGCTAATTCTTTCAATTCAGCAAAATCAACCTCTCCTGATATCACTACGACCACCCCTCAAACAATTCCAAAGCAATCTCCTGATGAGATGCATAAATCTTAGGAACAGCAGAACTCTTATACTCCGTCGTTCTATTTTCTTGTGTCACTACAATTTTAGAACCTGCCTTAATCTCATGTTCTGGTGCAAGAAAGAGGGTTACTTTCTGTTCCTTAGCAGAAACTCCGTTGCTATCCGTTGTGGTATCCGATGAGGAAAAGGAAAGGCGACAAGGTTCATTTTCTAATATTATTTCATCAACAAACCCTGTCGCCTTATTTGCTTTCTGCACTTTTTTATGCTCAATCACATCACATTTACCTTTATATAAACGCTCAATGCTTTTTCTTACCTTTAATGCCACTTTATCCTTCGGAAGCATCTTATCTCATCCTCTCCATAACTCTTCATCCAATCCACGAAAACGTCCGCTCGTTCCAAGTCGCTCACTCCCTGACTAAAGGAAACGCTGGTATCTCCCTCATCAACACTGGATACTGCTCCAAGCAAATCAAGATTCTCAAGTTCAAGCTGTCCACTTCTAATCTTTATATAAAAGAGGTTTCCCACAATTCTTTTTACTAAAACATGTGATAGTTTTTCTGGAAAAACATCTTGATGAGTGATATTTAGTATCTTCTGCTTTTCTTCTTTTGCGATATAATATAAAAGGGCGTCATCTGCCTCCTTATTTTCCTCCACATCATACCCACACTGTAAAAGCAGAGTATATATCTCCTCAATCACCTCTTGCTCTAATACGCTTTCTAATAATGCCATTTTGACCTCTTTTCCAAATCTTAAAGCTTATGCTTAAATGCCACCATTCTAATCTGTTTTGGCTCGTAAATCCTCTGATAATTCTGTGGATTAGCAAGCTCCAAACGAGTTGGCGTCTCCACTTTTTCCCTAACTGCATCTGTCCACTTAACTCCTCTTGGATGCATGATAAAGACATTTCTATTAATCAAGTAATCTACACCAGAGCCTTTTCTCTTGTCTCTATCAATTTCTGTCGGAATAAATCCAACTGGATGTCCCTCTCCATAAGCAATGGCTCCACGTCCAAAAAGATATGTCGTATAAACTCCATCCTTCACTGGACAACCATCATCTACGATAACTCTTCGTCCTTGGTAAGTCTCAAATTCAACGCTATTAGAATCTCTTTCTGTCTCAATAAGATTATTTTTCTTAAGCTGGGACTTTGTTGCAGAATGCATTGCAACAGCCGTCAACTGCCCTTGTGCATCACCCAGCAATTGACAAGCGTCAATGAATGCACTTGCGCTAATTTTTGCTGCATTTCCACTGCTCCCAGAAATATCTAAAATATGTTCTGCAAGCGGTGTAGCTGTTTCACCATCCTCATCTGTGTAAGAACCAAAAACACCGTTTAAAACAGCAATAAGCTCTTTCTGCTTATCTCTCGCCCAAAATCCTGCAACTAAAGAAGCAATCGCCTGCATTGGGTCTGAACCTGCAAGAGCAGCAGATAAATCTGTCGCAGACCACATCATAGCTCGTCTAATTGTTGTACTTACATCCTTATTAGATGTGATTTTGTTAGCTGTCAAATCTGCATCCTCAATAATAGGCTCAGATTCTCCTGTCAAGTCCTCAAAGAAAGGCATATTGTGAATTGGTGCCGCCTCGCTCGCCAATCTATCAAACTCTGCATTTCTCTCAATAATCCCACTCTGATACAGAGCAGACAATTCCATTGTGCGATTAATCACATAGGGATTAAAAAGCTCTGGCACAATGACATCTGATAATCTTGTAGTTCCTTCTGGCATTTAAAAACCTCCTTTTAAATTTGTACCCCAGCTTCGCTCGCCATCTGCTTCGCCAAAACTGGATTCTCTCTGTAAATTTTTCCTTGTTCCGTCATATTGAAGCTGTCTTTCTTCCAAGGATTGGTAACAGGTGGCTTTCCTCCTGTTGGCTTATACTCGGGACCATCTGTCACAAACAAAAAGCCCTTCTCTTTTTTCATTGTTGCAATTTGCTCATCCAGTCCTGCGATACTTCCATCCGCTGCCATAACGATTTTATCTTTATCGATTAATCCTGCAACGATATCCTCATCCTGCACTTTGCCGTGGATGGCAAGCTTAATCGCATTATTGATTCTCAAAGAGGAAAGTTGCTTATCAAACTCTTCTTTTGCTTTCTTATTTTCCGTCTGTAAAGTATCAATCTGCTTTTTTAAGTCCTCATTGTCCCCAGCAGACTTTTTAAGCGTTTCCAACTGCTTCTCATACTCTTTATTGGACTTTCTAAGATTTTCAAGCTCTTTTGTCGTCTCTTCGTCTGGCTTAGCTTTTGCCTTCGCTGACTCGATGTCCTTGCCATTTTCCTCCATAATCTTATCAATTACTTCGTCTTCAATCCCTAGACCTTTTAAAAATTCTCGCTTCATTCCTATTCCCTCCTACGCTGTTTTTACGTGGTTGCACCACTTGTCGTTCCTAGTATTTTAGTTTTACGTCATTACGGACAATAAAAAAACCACCTAGTCATTAAACTAAGTGGATTTACACATAAAATAAATTTAATTTAAAATTATTTGGTTCTGGCATTTGTCACATATAAAAGTATTGGTTTTCTTACAATCTCCCACTGGACGTATTACGCCTTCCTTACAACGTCTACACTTAACCTCTTTTCCTTCTCTCAACTCTTTCAAAATCTGGACAAATTCTACTGGATTCATTGTATCACTCTACCTATTTTTCTTCATTCTGATAATAAACAGCATCATATAGTTTTTGAATCTCTACTCCCTTTGTAGATAGATTATAGTCTTTGTCCATGTAATCTAAAAGAGCAATATCCATAGCTTCTAATAAACTGTCTATATCATTTTCTTCTAAAAACTTTACCAGTTCTGGAAGCTCTGCCTCAATTAATTTTCTTTGCTCTTTTGTCAATATCATTTTTTGAACCTCCTTGCTGGATTGGTTTGAATAAGCATACCTGTGTCTGGATTTATAGTAACGATTATCTTTTCTCCTCTAAATCTTTGGCTTTTCCCATTATCTTTCACCAAAACATCACTGATACTTACTGGGTTTGTCAAAGCTTCCACTATCTCATCCATATCTACGCCATTACGTCTTTGTTCTACTGACCCCACAACTCTTGAAATAAAATGATAAGATTTTCCTGTTACTTTAATTCCATTTTTAGCAACCAATCCCACTAGATTTTTATCAATTTTCTCGGATGTCTTTTGATACAATTTAAAATCGCATAACGGCGTCAATTCGCCAATCTGAATTGACTTAGCATACTTCTTAAACTGCTCCCATTTCTTAGGTTCATTATACTTCATACTCTGAAATTCTTCCAGTGTTTTCGGTACATTCTTAGCACCAAGAGTTTCCCGATATTTGTCAAATTGTTTCTTATCGGCACTACGGTTTTCATTGCTCTTTCTCTTGAAATCATAGTCTTTCTTAAAGTTTGGGTCAGCGTTTACATATTGCTCCATCCACTCTTTATAAGTGAGATGACTATCTGTCCAGTGAGTTTTCCCATCTGCTCCTCTGTAAGCTCTTGGCTCATCCTGGTCTCCATCCCAAAGCTCATCATACGGAACGGTGGTGGTTCGGCAACGTGGATGAAAAGGCGGTGCTGTGGTTCCAACTAGAAAATCTTTGGTATTAAATATCTTGCCATCCATCTCCTGGCATATCTTGGATGTCTTAAAGTCCAACACAGCTAAGATTTCATATTGCTCACTGTCCAAGTCCTCGTATACATCTTGCTGTGCCGCTTCATGCACAAAAGCTGTTTCTGTCTCCACAAGATTTTGTGCCTGCTTTTTAGTTACATTATGCTTCTTTTCTATGTAATCTATTGTATCCCCTGGTGGCTTTCCTAGTGCAACATTTCTCGCAAGCTCCGTCTGCAAATCCTGAACTAACTGCTCCTTCTTTTGCCAGATACGGTCAGAAAAAATCTTGTCATCACCTGCCCATGGATTCCTCAGAATCTTGTCGAGCTTATTTTTGTCCACATAGACATTCTGGAAAGCACCAACATTGTTTGTCTTCACACCAAGCTCATACATACCGTGCAAATAGCTGTCCTCATAGACGTCTTCTAGGCACTCTCTGACTGTTCCAACATAATCGGTGTACATTTCCTCCTCTGCCGCTCGAAGTTCCAACATAAGGGCATCATAGCGGCTGATATGAGCCTTTGCAGAAGCATTTTCAAGTTGCTTCACCCATTTACCATTCAACTCATTTTCCTCTGCCTTTTTGACATACTCTTTTACATCCCAGCGAAACTCAGAAAGCTCAGAAGCAGTCAACATTTTCTTAGCTTCTGAGCTTGATACATCATTATTTTTTGCTATTCTCGCATACCATGTCGCAACCTTTTCCACGCAAGTTTTCTTTGCCTTGTCGATAATTTTATGTAATGTAGTAAGGTATTTTCCACTCTTCTTATGACTTGACTCCTCTAACATCTGAGAGCGTTTCTTCCAGTACTCTCTATTCTTTTGGGTCAGTTTCATCTATCTCACCATCTTTGCTACCTTCTCCACCTTTCCCCTCTTCAAAGTTTGTCATATACATCTGCTCAGCTTCCTCCCGCTCTTTTTCTATCTGTTTTAGTTCTTCCTCTGGATTCTCAACAAATGGATGATTCCTCACAATCGTATCCTTTGATATGACATTTTGAGACTTTGCACACATATCAACAAGCTCTGTATCATTCGCCACATTGGTTCTCACCCATGTCTGGTCTACTTTCTCACAAGAGATATGTAGATAATCACAGATAGCTTTCACAAGGTCAGAAAAGCCCTCTCTAAATTCTGTTTCCATACATCCTACCTTTTGCTCCAAAAGGCTATAAAGAAACTTTAGGGCAACCCCAGATTGATTTCCAAAATCTTCTCTTTGTGGGTCAATGCCTTGCCCCTGCTCGAAGATATTCTTTCTCGTAATCTCAAGCAACTTTTCTCTCGCCTCGATTGGTATCTGAATGGATAAGGTCTGTAAAGAGTTGTTCTCCTCTGCCTCGAGCTTTACTGTTTTATATTCTTTTAGGTTTTGTAGAAACTCTCCCAAGTCCTCTCCCTCATATCCAGACAAAATAAAAATGACCTCTTGAATATCCTCTAGGTCATTTACAAATCCACTATATACTTTGTCGTAAGAATCAATTAATGTCTTGATATTCTCAAGGTCTGAGGACAACACATCGTTATTGGCAAAGCGTATAAAAGGAACTTTCCCAAAATCATGAGTAAATGTATTTGTCACCTCGGATAAGCCGTCATACCGACTAAATAAAGCCATGCAGCGATACTCTCGCAGATAAGTATAATCTTCCGCAACCTCCTTCATGAAATAGGCACATTCTTTGTCTGTCCATATTTCATAGATGTCATAGGTCTTGCCATCATCCAATATCCTTGTATAAGCTCGTAACACCGCCACAAGTTTTTCCTCCAAATCATCTGTATAGACTGGAATAATCTGTTTACTGTCCACTACAGCATAGCAAAACTTTCCTTCCTCATTTTTCCAGAAATGCACCCATGCCACACCGCTATTACTAGCATTTGTACAGATTTTCTTGCATATCTTGCTGAATTTATCCCCTAGCATATCCGAGACCTTTTTATTGTTGCTTGCAGAGCCTACATCAAAGGCTGGTGGTCTTGTAAATGCATATGCCGCTTTTTGCCTTACTAAGAGTCCATGAAAACCGTGTGAGATACGATTATCTGCATTTCGGATAGGTTCTTCCTCTTTATTTCTCATCTCTTCCACCTTTGGGAAAAGAATGTCATTCTTATTCTTGTAGTATCTCTCCGCAATAAGACACTTACTAACAAATTCTCCATGCCCTACCATATACTCCTGTATTAATCGTCTTGCCTGTTCCAATTCCATCTTCTCACCTTCCCTCTACTTAAGCACACTCATGCCTTTTCTTGGTTTTCTCCACCCCTCTACACCATAACGAAGAGCCGCCATCGCATCATCCATAAAAGCGACAGGCTCATCCAAATACTCTCCTGTTATCTCGTCCTTTTGCCATCTCCATTGCTCTAACTCTTTAATCGTATTCACACAGGATGGATGCACAAAAATCTTTCTTTGCTTTAACCAGTCAATCTGTGCTGCCACCGAATTTTGTTCTTTCACAACTGGCTTTGCTCTATATCCTGCTTTCTTCCACATCTTAATGCGGTCAGGCTCGGCAGAATCACACCACATCGTTTTCTTCTTAGGCAGCAGTATTTTGTCTGCCTCGCTAATCCATTCCGATGTATCTCTCTCATACCCATATAATTCTTGTAAAATATAGATATTCCCATCTTTCCATCCTAAAAGTAAAATGGCGTTTGCATGATTGAAGCCAAAATCTTGACCGTTTGCTATGCCGTCACAAGCCTGTAAGTCTTTGCTTACATCTGTCACAACCCAATTATGCAAGATAAGACCAGCGGTTTCTCCCCATTCTCCCAGTCCATACACTCTGTACCCTTCAGGGTCAACCTCTTTTCTTCGCTCCATACGCCTGTGATATGCCGCATCAATGAAACGATTTTGCAAATAAGTAGAGTGATGAGTAAGTACATCCTCATCCACTCTGTCAAAGTATATTTTCTTTATCCAGTGACTGGCAGACACAGGGTTGAATGTCATACGAATTTGATAAAACAATCCATCTGGAAGCTCACCACGGAGACGGTCGTCAATAATTTCCACATCCGACTGATAAAGCTCTGTTGCCTCCTCAATCCAAACATCCGTCAGCTTGCCATGCTTGAAAGTAATAGACTTTAATTTCTCTCTTTGTCTGTCATCGTTTACGCCACGAAAGATAATCTGGTTACCATTTAAACGACATTCCAGCATAAGAGGAGATAAGGTTGTTTTCCAGTAAAACTTCCATTTTTCTCCAAACATCCGATACAACGCACTCATCAATTCCGCATATGTGGAATCCCTATTCGTGATGTCTGATTTTCTAACACAGACAAGATTTCTTCCCTTGTCTTGCATCAATCGCAAAATATAATGTTGTGCTGTATCCACAGACTTTCCACTACCAGCAGACCCCTTCATAATTATGTATCGCTTCTTAGAACGATTCACCTCGGCAAAGTTTTTATTCGCCTGAACTTTGATTTCCACTATGAATCATCTCCATAGTCAATCGTAACTTTAATTTCAGTGTCTGCTTCAAGGGCAATATTATCTTTGAATAATCCTAGATGTTTACCCAGAAGTTCAAGAGCTGCCTTTTTATCATATAGAGCCACTTGCCTTTCTTCCATCGTGCCCTTAGCGGATGTCTGAGTCTTGACCTTCACGGACTGGATGCAAGCTAAATCTTCCTCACTCGCATCTTCCTTTACGGTAGCAGTCTTGAAATCTAGGATATCCTTCGCATTGGCAAAGGCAATCTTCGCAAGTTCGTTTAAAACCCTGTCCTGCGTGATACCAGTACGGCGACTTCTCTCTGCCATTGCTTTTTCAATTTCCCTAGAAACCATAACATTTGATAACAACCTGCTGCCTTGCTCTTGGGCTGTCTGCACCGAATATCCAGCCCTTATTGCCGCTTGTGTCGCATTCAAATCAATCAAGTATTCCTCCACAAACCTTTGCTGCTTATCTGTTAATTTCGCCATCTAGTACCACCTCCTTTGGCATAAAAAAAGAGAGCATCTGTGATACTCTCTAAAAAATATTTATAAAATTTAAAAAAGCTCTTGACAAGCACGTATTTACGTGTTATAATATATACATAATCAAAGGAAGGAGGAAAAGCTAATGGGTAAGAAGAAAAAGAAACATAAAAAAAGAAAAGAACTTCAAAAAGCTCTTATAAGTTGGATACTCGCAATATCCGCCTTGATAACCGCAATAGCGAAGCTCATTGAAGCTCTTAACTAAGTTTCCACAGAAGAGGGAATACTCTTCCCTCTTCTCAGTTTCATCTTACCATATTTAGCACTAAAAAATCAATGTTAGATATTTACACATTATTTCTATTTTTCACTATTATTCTAGCACATACATCAAATTGGGATACGTTGTCTTGTATAATGGTGATTTGTGCATCATTATTAATCCTAATGGACACTACCCCAAAACTATGGAGGTATTTTCATGAATCTAAAAAAAATTAGGGCAGAACGCAACTTATCTGTCCCCCAGCTTGTCAATTTGTCTGGTGTGCCAAGGCGCACCATTCAAGATATCGAAAGCAGAGACGATTGTAGGGTGTCCACCGCAATCAAACTCGCTGATGCACTGGGCATCACTCTTGACGAACTCTGTAGGAAAGAGGAAGAGGAAGCTACCGACTAGGTAGCTCCTTTTCTTTATTTTCTACATGATACACTATAGCACAGATAGAAGTGACATTCTAGTGACATCTTAGTGACATTTCAGTGACATCCATATGACATTCTAGTGACATTCTAGTGACATCCTTCCAAAGACTAGTAACGCCTCCCCATGCACCCTCAAAATATGCCTAGTTGTATACCCCATCTCCTCAGCTATTTTCCCCCAGTCCTCCAAATTTATATAACGCTTAAGCAACACATCAGAATAGATTTCATTTTCAATCCGACATATCTTCTCCGTGACTTCGCTTTTCAGCCCAACCAATCTATCAATCTCACTATTAATCTTTCTTTCCTTTTCATCAATCTTTGCAATTAAATTCTCCGTACGATTTCCAATGCTCCCACCCTGCACCCTCTCTTCACTGGATACACTTCCAACGGAATATAGAATACTTTGCAAAGCTTCTTTTTCCCTAACCATTCGGTTAATCTTTTTATCCAGATAAAACACTTGTTGCAAATACTCCTTTGATTCTTTCGTTGTCACTCTACCCCTCCTAACGCACGAAAGAGTCTGCCAATTGACAGACCTTCGTTTTTAATGCATCTTGATTACAAATTCGCTTCTTCTTATCTTCTCTTGTTGCCATTGTACCCTATCCTTATAGAACGGACATCTTCTCTTACCAAACTCATTTTCTGTGAGTATTTTGCACTTTCTCCTGCCGTTATTGGCAAAGCATCTTACACTATCGCAATCTGGATATCTATATCCATATTCCATTTTTCTTTACACCTCCTCTAGTTTACATCCACACTTTTTGTAATGCCTGCACCTTGCTTTCCAAGCCTTTTCCGCTACTGCATCTACATAATCGTAGCAGAGAGATTCTTGCTTTCCCTCGAACTTTCTTGCTATCCTCCCCACACTCTGCACAATAACAGCATAATCCTTGTGCGGTGTAGCAAGATGTAACCTATCTAATCTCGGAATATCTAACCCCTCTTTTGCTAAGCTGTACGAAGCAAAGAGAAAATGCTTCTTTCCACTTCGCATATCTTCTATTGCCTGTTCCCTCTCTGCCCTTCCTTTCTTACTTGTCATCTTGCCATCAATGATAACTGCCTGCTCTCTGATGGCAGCAGGAAGTCCCTCGTACAAATCATGCAACTGCTCAAGCCTGTCCGATAGAATCAGATTATAATGCTTATGATTCTTAATTAAATTGCTCTCTATTAATGCATTTCTCTTCCTGTCTCTTGCCAAGGCAGAAATAAATCTTGCATGGATTAGCATCCCATCCGTATCTAATGCCTCCGCTGGCATTTGTGTGAATTCTGTGTCTACCCTCTGGACTGTAACCTGCATTACGGTATCTGCCACTTCCTCTTTCGGCACTGTATACATTACATCTCCAAGCAATGCATACACTGTCTTGATAAGTCCGTCTGACCTGTGTACGGTAGCAGAAAGACCATATTTATGTCTTGCGGCCAGAGAACTAACTACCTTAGAAAACCTAGTGTAAGACGTTTGCGTACCCGCACACCTGTGGCACTCATCTACCACTATCACGTCCCATACATACTTATATTTGCTTAGGTCTTGCTTTGCCAATGTCTGCACTGTGGCGAAGGTTATCCCCTCGCCAATATGCACCTTACCAGCCGTTATTCTGCCTAGCAGAGACTTATCTATATATTTAGCAGCTCTCTCGTAGGATTGATTAAGAAGGTCTGTCGTATGCGTAAGCCACAGAGCTTTTAATCCATGCTTTACGATTAAAGCAATCCCCATCTGGGTCTTGCCAGACCCTGTCGGAGCTTGCAAGATGCCAAATCCATTGCTAAGCATCTCCTGCACAGCTCTCTGCTGATAGTTGTACAAACCCACTCCGCCTCCATAATACACACATCCACGTTCTCCGAAATCTATTTGATACGTGCAAGGGATTCTCTGGGAATCGATAAGCTCCTTTATATGTCTAAATACCCCTATAGGGACAATGATGTTCCTACCATTCTTAACATAAAGCTCCAGCTCTCTCGGAGTATCCCCAACCCAAAAGCCCATACGCTCTTTCTTTATGTACTCAGGATTAGTAATTACTAGTTCTCGCCTGCAATAATCTAAAATCTCTCTAGTCGGATTTATGATTGTCACCTCGTTGCTGATTACTACGTGCATTTCCCTCTCTCCTCTCATATTTTGTGCACGGATACCACCTTGTAAACTCAATGCAATGTCTCTTATGCCTACAGGTCTTGCAGGTCTTCTCCAGCTCTTTCATCTATGTACCTCAATAGCTCTTCCACATCTTCTTCCGTCATCGGCTCATCTTTGCTGGCACTTGCAATCCCCATGCAAAGAACTCCACACACTATGCCAAAAACAAATGCAAATACATACATCATGCTATCGCCCCCTTAAACATTTGCTTATATCGTCTTTCCAGCTCGTCATAAACTCCCATAACTAAATCTTCGGCAAATTTAGACTTGTATTTTTCAGCAAAATCATCCCTTGCCTTAGTCAGTTTTGTCCAATACTCATTTGTATCCTCTGGGATGTAAAATTCTTTGTAAATATTCCACAAATCTTTCATTAGCTCAAAATCCCAGTCTCCCTTTTTTATATCCTTCCTCATATCCAGTCCTCCAACCTGCAACCAAACGTCTTTATCTGCTCTAAGTTAACACTGGCTCTCCCAGCCTTGCCATATCTAGCAAGGTTAGTATAAGACATCATGAAGATTCCCTCACTCGTCTTCACTGCAAACCAGTATTCTCCGTTACCACAATCTCGCCAGCGTTCCGCTGCTAAATGCTGGTTCAGCTCAATACGGTTAAGAGGGAACACATCATTTTTGCATACCTTGCAGTCTATTAAGTACGGTCTACCATCTTTCACGACAATCATATCCGCTGGCTGTCCATTACTCTTACTAGCAATGCCATGCACCCAGTAGCCATTTTGAGCCAGAGTCTGAGCAAATTCCGTTTCAAAGGCATTTCCAGACTTTTTATTATTCATCTAAAGGCTCCTCGAGATAAATATCGATACTATAATTACTATGTATATCAACGCCACGCTTTTCTATCTCTCTATCTAGCAAGTCTTCTTTCACGTTTTCCATGTAATGAGAATCTATTTTGAGTGTTATCTTTTCCTGGTCATAAATCGTGATACATTTATCTCCTGCTATAACTTCCAGAAACTCTCTAACTGTCATGTTTCTCCTCCTTATCTCGTGAAATACCCTGTGATTTCAAAAGATTATCGCAAGATATTTTATTTTCTCCAATCAATCGCCTGTCCACATAACACACAATAAGTAACATCTTCATTCCAAATGCCATGAAATGCATATGCTCCACACGTTGGACAAATACAGCTTGATATGTCTGTATCTTTATTATCAACTCTACCCTTTGGTTTCTTAGAAATTAATCTTTCGTCCTCTAATTCTACGGTTGGCTCGTTCTCTACAATATTCAGTAACGCACCTGCCACCTCATCTACATTACTTTCTCCTATTATAAACTTCGTCAATTCGGCTGCCTTTACAATTTTCATCGCCATCAGGTCTGCATCAATTAATCTCATTCCTCTTCCTCCTCTTCAAACTTGCAAGATAGTTCCTGGTCTGCCCTTTCGCAACCCAAATCCGTACCATCCCGCCCCGTCATGTACTGATACTTACATAAATCGCAATCATTACCTTGATTAAATCCCTCCTCCTCGTTCCATGCATCTGGTCCTTCTCCGTACAACTCTGCACACTTTTTACTATCTGGATACAGAAACATACAAGCACTTCCTGTTACACTACACTCCCATCCGTGCCACTCGTCCGTGACTTTTGCACATTTACATCCCATTTTTACTCTCCTTTCGTCTATCGAGTCTTTTTCGAGTTAAACTCGAATCCTCTTCTTAGTGTATATATTTAGTTGTTTTGATGCCTGTCAACAAAGTCAGCAACAATTACATCAAAATCTTTATATATATTTTTTTTCTTATTTAGCTCTTTTATATATTTTATTGTTGACAATGTTGACATTAAAGAAATATATAGTAAATATAAGGGATTAAGCGTCAACAATGATGTCAACAATAATGTCAACGTCAACCTCAATGTTGACATTATTGTTTCTAATATTTGTAAAAATTAATTATCAAATGGAGTTTTTTCTACATCTTCCAATTTGTCAACATCAATGTTGACATCATTGGCAACATCTTGACGTTGACGCCTAAACCCTCTTTGTCTTCCAAACTTTCCAAACCTCATCGTACTTACTTTTTCCCAGCCATCCAGTTTAGACAAAGCTTTATTGATTTTGACAGTTTCAAACTTCGGAGGATTGTCAAAGTGTCCTAATACTTCCTGCCATACTTGGACTGCGCATATCTTAGAGAGATTCTTCTCGTCTATATAAGCTTCGATTAAACCAAGTAACCCATCATCTGGCAGAGCCTGTTTCTGATATTCTTGGGCTTGACCTCTCACATATTCAGGTAATTCAAGAACAGGATTTTGAGTTTTAAAAATATGTACTGCTTCTCCCCAAGCTTTTTTAATATCATCCATAATATTTCCATCAAAAATACTCTTAACTGGTTTTCGGACTCCTACTTTTACAACAAGAAAACGTCTATTACCCGTTTCGTCTCGTAAAAACTCTTCTTCATTCGTAGTACCTATAAATGTACAATGTCTAAGGAATGTTTCCACTCGTCGTTCGTACGGCAGTCTGTAAATATCTTGCCTTGCCGTAATAAAACTTTTAATAGAATCAAATCCACCTTTTGTGCGTGCGAATGATTTTAATTCTGCAAGCTCATTTATCCAAGAATCTTGAATGACTTGCCTACATTTGTCACCATCAAGGCTATCGAGCGAATCGTTAAACAAAGAATCATCCATAGCAAGACACTGAATAAAAGTACTTTTACCTACTCCCTGTTTTCCAGACAATACAGGGCAATAGTCAAATTTACATCCAGGCGTGTAGGCTCTCGCTACAGAACCCAACATAAATAATTTCATTACCTCATAGTTATAATCACTGTCCTCTGCTCCTAAATATTCCACCAGCAATTTCCTTATGTATCCTGTCTCTTCGTGCTCTAATGGGTCTAACAGGTCAACTACTTGATTAAATTCATTTCGATGAGATACATTTTTAATAGCTTTCGCAAGCTTATTTTCATCTCCTATGCCATAATCAACTTCTATAGCGGCGAATAAATTAGTGTCATCCAAATTCTTCCATTCTCTAAAATTCCTTATTGACTCCCAAGGAACATCACCCACGAGATAAAGCTTGTTTTTAAAGGTATCAAATTTAATTTTCCCAGCAAAACGAATATCATTTTCAAGTATTAACTCATAATTGCGGACAGTGCTTGCTACTTTTTCAACCTTGACCTCTCCATTTTTGCCAAATTCCCTTTTTATTGCAAGCAACGGAAAAACATTCTTTGTTGCATCCTTTTCTAATATTTGGGTATTGTAAAAATACTTTTTCATGATAGGCATAACAAAGGCATTAAATCTCTCCGCTTCTTCATCCCCTTCTTGTGCTTTAATTTTCTGATAGCTAGTAGCTAGAAGCGTACTAAGCTTGACATAGTCTATTTCAGCACGCTCCATACTAAACGCCTCTGCTACTGCCTTTTTAATGATATTCTTCATATTCTACACGAATGGCAGCTCTTCATCTAGGCTGTCGGGTATCGTCATAAAGCCGTCTGCATCTACAGGGGCTATAGGTGGCTCTGGCTCTAAGGTTTTCTTCCTAGGTACTTCTACATCCTCGATTTTATCAATACTTCTAAATCCTCCGTATCTTAAAAGCTTAACAGATGTGGAAATTCCTCCTCTTGGATTTCGATATTCTTCCTCACCAAACACGCCTCCTACTTTTTTACCTACTAATTGTTTAGGGGCAATATCCCAGTTATACGTAAAGCCTTGGTTACTTCTTTCTATTGCCGTGATTAATGTTTTTAATGCCCTAGGCTCATCTACTATTTGCCCATGCTCATTTTTTCTAGTCAAGAAAACATTAGCCTGTCCATTATATTTTTTGTTCTCTCTCGTATCTGCCGCAAAAGAATCTCTAAAATAATTTGGCTGCACATCATCTTTCGCTGTATCAAACTGCACAGTAAGAACCTCGTATCCGCCTTTTAGTACCTGTTCCTTTGTTCCTAAAATAACCAGCTTATGCCCTCCTGCTTTTAATGGAGTAAATTCCCCATATACCTGCGCTTCATCATATCCTTGTGGTTTTCTCATATTTATATTCTCCTTTCTACTTATGCTATTTCTTCATCTGGTGCGAAGTAATAATCCCTAATAGTCTTGTCAACCAATGCTAGGTCGTTGTCAATCTCTAGGTCCTCAAACATCCCCATCGGTGACTTGCTCACTGCTCCGTCCTCTGCCTGTGTTACAAAAACGTGCCTTCCGTTATCTTGTATACAGCGAAGAACGATGGTAAACATTCCCTCTAGGCAAATTTTTTCATCAATGCACTTTCCGATTGTTTTGGGTTTTACATTTCCCATCTCGTTTTGCTCTTCATGCATAATCACATAAACGATTTTTTCTGGGGGTAATCTTTTTATGTATTCAATTAATCCCCAAAAATCGTCCGCAATCTTGTTGTACATAGAAAAGATTGCATTTCCTACGCCCTTCGTGCTATGATTGCGCATAAAATAATTCGTAATCAGATATCCTGCATCGTCAATCACGATGCTTTTCGCCTTACTACTCACTATGGATTTCATCACTTTTCCATAGTCATCTGTAGTAACGCTAGGAATCTTTCCACGGAAAGGAAGAGGTTTTCCTAACACATTTACTAAGTTCCACTCTGGGTTGTTAATACAATTTCTCATGGAAGCACTTTTTCCACTTCCAGACTTTCCCATAATTAATACTGGTATTGCCATAATGTCCCTCCTTACTTTATTAGCATATTCTGCTTTTCCAATAAACTGCAACCTGGCACTTTTTTACCTGCTTTTAATAACTTCTGAATTTCCTGCTTCTTTGGCTCTGGCTCTTTGTATCTTAAATATTCTTCTGGAATCTGTCCTATATCTTCAATAACAACACTCGTCGATTTTCTGTAGGAAATAACAAGTGATGGACTTTTGAATTTTTCCCCAGCAAGAAAGCCTTGCAAATATTGCTTTAAACGATTTGAGTTATTTTGACAAGCTCTTTGTCTTGCATACAACTTACCTATTTCCTTTGCGATTTTATCAGCGTCTGAGTCAAGATTTTTAATCCAAAGACCAATATTTTCAATCTTGGTATCTTTTTCCATCTCTAGTTGTCTAAGAAGCTCCTCATCGACAATCTCACCTGTTTCCTCATCCATACATCCTAAAATAGCCTCATCAATCTCGTATAAATTCATCCTCATATCCTCCTTCTAATTCTTCTATGGCTTTCGCCTGTCTCTTATTT
>JAUUSJ010000273.1 GCA_030841965.1 Blautia sp. | reverse complement strand
TGCTCCAGCGGCAAAGCTAAGTATATCGAAAAACCGCTCCACTCTCTATCGTTTGAGGAGGATATCT
Organism: Blautia sp.; assembly: GCA_030841965.1. Lineage (GTDB taxonomy): Bacteria > Bacillota > Clostridia > Lachnospirales > Lachnospiraceae > JAUUSJ01. Next base: position 3,061 of record JAUUSJ010000273.1, on the reverse strand, counting down.
ATGCTTCCTCTCTTTGCTGTGTATTGGTGAGACTGGATGTTTCACAAAATATAGATTATAATGTAAATCAATTCTAAAGTATTGAAAGATTGAGGATAGTTATTAAAAATCTTGTAAAAAGAGGAAGGATATACTATAATAAGTCCATGGTGCGTTAGTGTTGTTAGTATCTTTAGGAACTTATCAAATTTGGTTGATGATAGTTTATGAGTAGTACTAACAGGAGACATAAAAACAAACTTTGCGCCGCACTAGGAAAAATCAGTGTTTGTGGGCTTTTTTCTTTAGTTTTACAGGTAAATAAGAAGTGAAGTATTTTTAAGCCGCAAAGGATATTTTAAAGCTAGGAAAATCAATAGGTATAAAGGGATAGGATTAATAAACTGAATGCCCCGTAAGGGGACGGAAACTGACAGTGCCGCTTCCTTTTCTATTCCAAGTCCTTATTAATAAACTGAATGCCCCGTAAGGGGACGGAAACACAGGGTTAACTTTATGTAATTTACAAGGTACAACCGATTAATAAACTGAATGCCCCGTAAGGGGACGGAAACTGACGACCTCTTTTTTTTCTACTTTTCCTTCTCTTCGATTAATAAACTGAATGCCCCGTAAGGGGACGGAAACCTGTAGCGCTGGATGCTCCGTATTCTCCTGTAGCGCATTAATAAACTGAATGCCCCGTAAGGGGACGGAAACTTACCTCTATGATGACCAATCCAGTCATACCCAATTAATAAACTGAATGCCCCGTAAGGGGACGGAAACTAATTCGTGGAATCGTCTATGACTTTCTTTTGCATTAATAAACTGAATGCCCCGTAAGGGGACGGAAACAATGAATAGCCGTTGCTACAACTTTTTTCACAATAATTAATAAACTGAATGCCCCGTAAGGGGACGGAAACTCTATCTTTAATTGTCTTAATAGTTCTCTTTTTGTATTAATAAACTGAATGCCCCGTAAGGGGACGGAAACGAGCATTCGCTCTGTTATCTAAGACAGTCTGCAAACGGTATTAATAAACTGAATGCCCCGTAAGGGGACGGAAACAATAACAAGAGAATAGCTTTCTCAGACCTATCCCAATATTAATAAACTGAATGCCCCGTAAGGGGACGGAAACGGGTGTAAAGCCTTATTTACTTGTCAAAGCTCAATTAATAAACTGAATGCCCCGTAAGGGGACGGAAACTCACATTGAGTTTTAAGGAACTTGCCCCACTATTTCATTAATAAACTGAATGCCCCGTAAGGGGACGAAAACCTGTTTCCGTCATACCATCGGGATGAAGTTCTTATTAATAAACTGAATACCCCGTAAGGGGACGAAAACAATGAATCGAAATCCAAAAAATCATAAATGTTTTATTAATAAACTGAATGCCCCGTAAGGGGACGAAAACACTTGTCAAGGTTCAAAGGTTAACAGTTACCATGACGGTTGCAACATTAATAAACTGAATGCCCCGTAAGGGGACGGAAACATTTGTGATAGACTATATGTTGGTGTAATATAGTGTTCATTAATAAACTGAATGCCCCGTAAGGGGACGAAAACTTTCACTCTGCATCCTAACTATTATTCCGTAAAACATATTAATAAACTGAATACCCCGTAAGGGGACGAAAACACGGTTGCAGAATCTTAGTAAGGTGAGTACGTCATAATTAATAAACTGAATACCCCGTAAGGGAACGAAAATGATGCTCCGTAGTCCCCCGTTGTCGAAGATGCTCCATTAATAAACTAAATGCCCTGTAAAGGAATGAAAATAATGATATATGAAGATTTAGACTTGTCTTTAGAGGAGATTTGGGTGAATGGCGAAACGACAGAGAAAAAATAGTTAACTTGAAAAGAAACTTGGCTATGGAATTATCTAAAGCACAGGAGAGTTCAGGAATGACGCAAGAAGAGCTTGCAGATAAAGTTGGAATAGATGGAAGTGAAATTTACCAGATAGAAAGTGCAAAGTCCAATTCATCTATTGAAATATTAGAAAAAATTGTAGATAGTAATAAAAATTTTCGTATCATTCGTATATACAGAGCAACTAGTATGGCAAGTGTTAATAAATTAAATACCCCGTAAGGGGACGAAAGCAGTAATTTTATTTATGTATATTGGATATCTAATAAATTCAGGAAAATTTTATGTTAGTATAGGAGGTGTTATGTATTTTACAAAATAATTAAAATAGCATGTGAGTGGAAATTTTGGTATCACTTATAAAAATTAAACCTATTGCTAGAAAGACAATAAGTCAAATGTCAATAGCAGGGTTTAATATAGAGAGGAAGATAAAATGTCAGAAGTAAGTAGATTTTTTGGAATTGTAATAAAAATGATGTTTAATGATGATGAAAAGCATCATAAACCTCATGCATACGTATATTATGGGGAATACGAAGCTATTCTTTCGTTTGATGGAGAGGTATTAGATGGTGATATTCCTAGCAAACAGTACCGTATAGTATCTGCTTGGATGGCGTTGCATGAAGATGAACTTTATAAGGCGTGGAATAATGCTGTCAGGCAACTTCCGATTGATAAGATTCCACCGCTGGAATAATTAGGAAAGAAGAATAGAGTTTTTAAAAATGGAGGAAGATATGGACCAAAAGGATAGAGAACAAAGAGATTTAGACTATTTGCTATATAATAAAGTAGCTAATGATAAAGAAAAAGAGAATAGTTCAGTATCACAAAAAAGAAGTAGCACATCTTCAAAGAAAACGGATGATACAGAAGAGATAAAAGAAGGAGTTTCATTTCTTGGAAGACCACTAAAGCATTGGAAATTATGGGGTGCTATTTCCTGGATACTAGTCATTCTATATTTTACATACTTATTAACTAGATGATTTCTTATAAATTTGCGATGAAAAATAATCTTAGATTGTTTTTCCAATGCACAGTAGTGTGGAATACAATGAAAAAAGAAAAAGTCATGTGAAAAGCAATTTTAGATTGTTTTGCCAATACACAGCAAAGGGAGGTAATGTCCTCTAAAAACGATAGAGAGTGGAGCGGTTTTTCGATATACTTAGCTTTGC
>JAUUSJ010000272.1 GCA_030841965.1 Blautia sp. | reverse complement strand
TCGAAAAACCGTGGGAACGAACGTGTTTTTAGAGGACATATGGACGGACTCTCTTCGCGTCTCCTCCCATTATACCCATTATACCCTATCCCCCAATTATCCACTATCATCAGAAAGTGAGATTGGAGGATGAAAGGGCGGTATGAGATGGTTCATTTTATTATGAATAAGACTGAAATGATTGTAATACTTATGCAAGCTGAATTTATAAATATACAGAGAAATACTTAATTTTTGAGTGAATTAAAACGATAATAGGTAATTTGAAAAGAGAAACAAAAAAATGTAAAGATATCTTCAAAAATATTGCAAATAAAGGGTAAAAAAACGGTATTTTAGACAAAAAAATACTTGTATTTTATTGAAAATAAATTAGTAAAAAAATGAAATGATAAAAAATTGCTGTAAAATAATAGAATAAAAAGAAAAAATTATTAATATATGTAAAAAAATAGAAAAAATTACAAGAAATATAGAATAAAAATGTTTTATTTTGATAAATTTTAGTATGAAATATTGAATTTTTTTTAAGGAAATGCTTGTTGGGATAAGAAGTTGATGTTATAATAAGGTCACTGTAAATAGTTGGTATTTGAATAGAAACTAGAAAGGCTCTTTTCTTATGACTGAAGTTGCGAGTGTTTGAGTCTGATTATAATGAAAAAAGGAAAAAAAGAAAACACAGAAGGATGAGAGGTATAAGATATGATTATCAGTGAACGAATTTTTAAGATTATGAAAGAGAGGGGGATGACTCAGAAGGAATTTGCAGATAAGACAGGAATTTCTCAGAGTACAATTAGTGATTGGAAGAGAAAGAAAACTAATCCAGCGGCAGATAAGATTATCGTTATTTGTGAGACTTTTGAGATGTCAGCGGATGAATTGCTTACTGGCACAAAGAATTATTCGAGACCGCTGAGTGATTATGAGATGATTTCGACAAAATCAGAGGAATATGAGATGCTTCGGATATTTCGAGAGTTAGACGAGATTGGGAGGAGTCGGGTATTAGGGTATTTGGATGCACTTCAAGGGGCGGATGGAACTCTTGGGGAAAATTGAATAGAAGTTAGAGAAGAAAGCGTTGTCATAGAGTAGAGGTGATAACGCTTTTTTGCGTCTCATTCTCTTTTTGTCTAGCCTCTATATCAAAATTATCCAATTAACAAAAATTTTACAATAATCTGCGAAAAGCTATTCCTTTAGATATGGGATAGATAGCGGTATAGATATTGTCGTTGGGACTTGACTTTGAATGGTGCAATTGGTAGAATGAAGTCGATTAAAAGGAAATAGGAGGAGAGAGTATGAAAATTTTAATAGTAAGACATGGTGACCCAGATTATAGTATAGATTCTTTGACAGAAAAGGGGTGGAGAGAGGCGAGATATCTCTCTGAGAAATTAGAAAAGATGAAGATTGATGAGTTTTTTGTCTCTCCGCTTGGGAGGGCAAAGGATACAGCGTCTTTTACTCTAGAGAAATACGGAAAAGAAGCGAGAGAATGTGAGTGGCTTCGTGAATTTCAACCTAAGATTTTTCGACCAGATAAAAATGGGGATAAGGCTATTTCATGGGATTGGCTTCCTCAAGATTGGAATAAAGAGCTACTCTTTTTTGACAAAGACCGCTGGTTTGAGCCGGAGGTGATAGCTAATAGTGATGTGAAGAAAGAGTATGACTGGGTGATTCAAAATTTTGACAAGGTTTTGGGAGAGCATGGTTATGAGAGAGATGGGAATTATTATAAAGTGATAGAGTCGAATCGAAAGGTATTATGTTTTGTCTGCCATTTTGGTTTGGGATCGGTTTTGCTCTCTCATTTGCTTAATATTTCTCCGATGCAAATATGGCATGGATTTTGTGCAGCTCCGTCTTCGGTGACGACATTGACGAGTGAGGAGAGGAGAAAGGGAACTGCAGTTTTTAGAATGAATTCTTTTGGGGATATCTCACATTTGTATGCGCATGGAGAAGAGCCAGCGTTTGCGGCGAGATTTTGTGAAGTGTATGATTGTGATGAGAGACATGACTAGAGAGAGGCAGCGTTTGTGGGAAAATATAAGTAGGATAGATAATTTTTTATAATTTTGTATTAGTGGTATGTCGGTAAGGGAGGAGTTAAAATGACAGAGAAAGAGAAAATGCATAGTGGAGATTTGTATTTGCCAAATGGTGATGAGATTATGAGTGAGCAGTTGGCGTATTTGGACAAGTTATATGATTTTAATGCGACGAGACCTTCCGAGATGGAGAAGAGAGAGAAGCTTCTAGGGGAGATGTTTGCAGAAATCGGCGAGGGATGTTATATTGAGCCACCATTTCACGCAAATTGGGCGGGACATCATGTTCACTTTGGAAAAGGGGTTTATGCAAACTTTAATTTGACTCTTGTGGATGATACACATATCTATGTGGGTGATTATACGATGTTTGGACCTAATGTGGTAGTTGCGACTGCGGGACATCCTATCTTGCCGAAGCTTCGCCAGAAAGCGTATCAGTATAATATGCCTGTACATATTGGAAAAAATTGTTGGATTGGGGCTGGGGCACTTATTATGCCGGGTGTGACAATCGGAGATAATGTTGTCATTGGAGCGGGAAGTGTTGTGACAAAAGATATTCCTGATAATGTTGTCGCAGTCGGAAATCCTTGTAAAGTGCTTCGTAAGGTGAGTGAGCATGATAGAGAGTATTATTTTAAAGATAGAAGGATTTCTTCTGATTTACTGGGGGATTCTTGATTAAAAATCAGAAGAATGGAGATAGGTGTCTAGAATAGGAAAAGACGGGGCGTTGGGAAAGTAAAGTTTTGATTCTCAATGCCCTTGTTTTTTATGGGGAGAAAAGGATTTAGACAATAAAAAAATGCCCAGAACCGGAATCGAACCAGTGACACGAGGATTTTCAGTCCTCTGCTCTACCAACTGAGCTATCTGGGCAAATGTGATTTCTCTCACAACAAGGATTATTATAAATGTAATTTTGGAAAAAGTCAAGGTGTTTTTTTAAAAATGTTTTGGTTTAGGGATATTAGGGTAGGGGACAGACGCTGAGAGAGGAGAAAGGGATATGTCCCGCAAACACGTTCGTTCCCACGATTTTTCGACATACGCTGATTTTTG
>JAUUSJ010000271.1 GCA_030841965.1 Blautia sp. | reverse complement strand
GAACGAACGTGTTTGCGGAGGAGATATCTGCTTGCTCTCTTAGCGTCTCCCCCCAGCATCTCCCCCCAGCATCTCTCCCCGGCATTTCCCCTCAAACCGCAAATCAAATTTACCTCTTCCTAATCATTTCCACCACACCACATATCGCAGCGAATAAAACCCCCGCTACTGGCCATATAATCCAGCTTCTATCCCATCTCTGTGTCAAAAAACTAACCCCCAGATAAAGCGCTGTCACCATGCACCAATACACCTTCGACAACCCTCTATTTTGTTTGTTTTCTTTCTTCCTCTCTCTTGTATACTCTCCCTCTTCCAAAAGCTTTTGGTAGCTTCCATAAATCATCCCAGACCATACCATCAAAAATACGCCAAATGCAATTAAGACAAGCATAATATCGAGACTATAAACATAAGTAATTTCTGGAAGGCTAAGAGCCACCGCTATCATAAGAGGAACAACACCGACGATACAAAGTGAGACTCCTATTGCGAGACATTTTTTATAAGTCGGCTCAAACTCTTCTCTTTTTTTCTCGGCAGCACCATAGCCTCCGTATTCAAGTGATATATTTTCATACTCTAAAAATTCATACTTTTCTAATTTCATTCCAAGCATTATAAAAACTGCCACTGCGCCTGCCACGATTAGGAGTAAAATAGCTACGCCGATTCCACCTGCCATATTCTCCGTTATCGACAAAATTCCATATTCCGAAAGACCTCCCAGTAAAATCAATAAAACCGGAGATAAAATGCAGGCTGCCACCGCCGCTGCCATTTTGGTCGCGGAACTTTGAACTAGCTCCATATACCCGTGAGCTTCCTCAATCGAAAAGGAATGTATACAATCCTCTTCCTCGGCAAAGCTTTCCTCCACTGTCACTATCGGCGCTTTATCGACTTCCATCTCATCCTTTAATAAATAATCTGTACTCACCTCAAAGATTTGACTTAACTGTAGAATTCGGTTTAAGTCTGGAATCGAAGCGGAGCTCTCCCATTTTGAGACAGATTGACGAGATACATTTAACTTCATCGCAAGTTCCTCCTGCGACCAACCTTTTTCTTTTCTAAGCTTCATTATTTTTTCTGCTAAAATCATATGCCTTCCTCCCTCTTTTTTAGGTAATGCAAAAAATTGTCCCTCTTGAAAGCTACCTTTCTTGATTTTTATTTTTTCATGGGCTACTTTACACTACCTATTTTGATTTTCTTAAAACTAGATTTATATATAATCTCTTATAGTATATTCTTTGCCCTCTCCGCTCTCAATTCTTGAAGAGGCTAGATTATATATAATCTTTTATGGTATTTATTATAGCAAAAAAATAAATTGCCAACTACCAATTATGGTTGGAAATCTGTCAACTGGCAGTTGCATCGATAAGAAAGCTGCTCTTTAACAGAAAAAAGGAGCATTGCCTCCTTGCAATACTCCTTTTTTCTGTTTTTATCTATATCATAAATATTTATACTCTCTTCGCAATATCCCTTTTTCTATCTATATCGATATAGTCCTCCCAACTCAACTATCTCTCAACTCTCACTATGCTTCTCTTTAGACGTTAGCTCAATAAGTTTTATCCCTCAATGGAAATATAATTCTTCTCTTCCACTGGCTGCTTTGCTTCTTTCTTTGGAATCTGGAATGTCAAGATACCATCTTTAAACTCTGCGTGGATATCTTCCTGCTTAATATCATCTCCCACATAGAAGCTTCTGCTGCAAGAGCCACTGTATCTCTCTCTTCTGATATATCTTCCATTCTCATCCTTCTCATCTTTATTATTAGAAGTATTAGCTGTAATAATCAGATAGCCATCTTTTAACTCACCTTTTACATTTTCCTTGGAAAATCCTGGAAGATTCATCTTCACCTCATATCCATTTTCATGTTCTTTGATATCTGTCTGCATCATTCCATCTACCTTATTAAAGTTTCTGTAAGGTCTCATAAAATTCTCTCTTGTCTCCTCAAAAAAGTCATCAAAAATATTATCTCCAAAAATACTAGGCATTAACATCATATAAATCTCTCCTCTCAAAATAAATCCTTGTTATTATTATCTCTTTTTTTCAGGAATACATTCCTGTTTCCTTTATCGTTTTTAAAGATAGCCAAATGATATCGGAACTTTCTTCCTCTATCTTACCTCGCCATCTTAAAAACTCTGAGAACTTCATAAGAATAATCTTTTTCTCTTTCTAGCCTTCTTTCTGTTCTGCTTATTCTATCTGTTCTCTTTGTTCTATATGTAATATAACAAATTACCGATTAATTGTCAATACTATTTTTTGTGAACTTTTTGTGAACTCTTATTCCTTACTCGTACAATCGCATTTTAATAGAGAATATCATACAGCACCCCCGTACAATCAGCATCTTGACAGAGAATATCATATACAAAGCTATAAAATCTTCCCTCAACTTCTTTCCAAAATAAAAAAGAGAGATTCCACCTCTTTTTAATAGAATCTCTCTTTTTACCAGAATCGCTCTTTCTTCCCTATCTCTAAGCCTTTAATTCTTTTAATATCTCATTATCTTTCTCGCTCACAGTCATCTTCGCGACGACAGGCTTTTTTCCTGGCTTTTTTATCTTTATCTCAATCACCGTTCCCGCCTCTATCTCACCTCTGGTCCATTGCTCTCTCAAAAAACTAGCAATCTTAGGATGCAATGCCACAAAACTCTCCTTCGCTTTTCTTAATTTTAAAATATTAATCATATATCATTTCCTCTTCTCAGTTTCTTTGTCCATTATTCCATCTTCTTGGTTTCTTTGTCTATCTCTTCTATTTTTTATTTTACTATAAAGTTCTTTTCATGACTACTCCTATCTCTCAATAGGTTGCCTAAATTTACCTTCAGATTTAATGAAATAGAGTTCTTCCACGATACTCTGATAAAATGCCAGACTACGTCTTCGTCTTCTGGTAATTGTCATTCTCTTTTCATCAATCCGAATAAATTTTTACGCTATCCTCTCAATAGCACAAAATTTTTGCAAATAAAAAGCGAGAAACTCACCTTGAAACTATGTATTAGCTATTTCTAAAAAAGAGAATTTTAAAATGTTTTGCCAATACACAGCGAAGAGAGTCCGTGGATATGTCCTCGAAAAACGATAGAGAGTGGAGCGGTTTTTCGATATACTTAGCT
>JAUUSJ010000270.1 GCA_030841965.1 Blautia sp. | reverse complement strand
AACCGTGGGAACGAACGTGTTTGAGGGGCATATACCTGCCTCCTCTATCAGCGTCCCCCCTCACCTCTCCCCCTCACCTCCCCCTCACCTCCCCCTCATCTCTCTCCTCAAAATGGAAAATATATGATATTGACAAATCCCTCCCCCCATGAGTATAATCTACACATACCCCTTACAGTATTGGAGGTGAACAAACAATTGAAACAATGTATGGATTCTGATAATTTACACCGCAGATTAAAAAAAATTATCGGTCAAGTTCAAGCAATCGATAGAATGATAGACGAAGATATACCATGCGAAGATATTCTATCTCAAATCAATGCCGCCAAATCCGCACTTCACAAGGCAGGTCAAGTCGTATTAGAGGGACATATTAAGCATTGTGTCCGTGACGGCATAGAACATGGAGACGCCGATAAAACAATCGAAAGCTTTACAAAAGCAGTAGAGCGCTTCGCAAATATGAAATAAAATAAATACATGATACCAGGGTCAAAAGGTCTAAAATCCGATGCAAGCTTGCTTGCAAGAGGATTTTTGAACTTGGGACCCGCCAAAAACAGGAATAAGTAGCCATTTTTCGGAGAAAAATGAGCGGATTAGGAATGTTTTTGAGGCGCTGGGCGCCAGTGACGCCCGTTTAGCGCCGACCGGAGTGGAACGTAGATGTGGGAGCACATTATGCGGAGCAATTCGGTATCATAGGGGTCAAAAGACCTTTTGACCCCAACATCAATACATAAAGCCTAACCAATAAAGCCGATACCTTATGAAATCATTCATAAGCCTATCGGCTTTATTTTTATCCCATCCTTTTTCCCCCATTGATATATTTTCTCATCTAAAACCCCCAATATCTTTCTCACTCCCTCTTGACAACCTATACCCCCATATGTATAATAAAGCCATATCAAACATATACCCATATAGGTATAAAGGAGGCTTTATTTAGCAATGAAGAATACAATAAAAAAACTAGAACATATTTTAGAAATCGGCGGTACAAAAAAAGAGATTCTCTTCCTCATTCTCTCAGCCCTCTCCCTCTTGGCAAATCTCTTAAAATTCCAGCCATTTCCATTTGATATTGCCTGGATAGCCATTCTTCTATGCGGAATCCCTATCATCCTAGAAGCAATCATCGGTCTGATAACTGCATTTGATATAAAGGCAGATGTCCTCGTATCACTCGCTCTGATTGCCTCAGTCTGTATCGGAGAAGATTTCGCCGCAGGTGAGATTGCCTTTATTATGCAGCTAGGAGCCCTATTAGAAGACTTAACCGTGGCAAAAGCAAGAGCGGGCATAGAAAAATTAGTTCACCTTACGCCACAGACGGCGAGAGTAATAACAAATGACTCGGAAAAAATAATTCCAGCCGAGCAAGTAAAAATCGGAGATATTCTTCGAGTATTTCCAGGAGAGAGCATCCCTGTCGACGGTATTATCCTCTCTGGGCAGACATCCATCAATCAGGCAGTAATGACGGGAGAATCCCTGCCTGTCGACAAGACAGTTAACGATGAAGTTTCCAGCGGAACTGTAAATCAATTCGGTACTTTTGAAATGAGGGCAACCAAAGTCGGAGAAGATAGCTCCATACAGAGAATGATACGCCTTGTGCAATCCGCCGATGCAGGAAAAGCAAAGATTGTAGGAATCGCAGATAAGTGGGCGACCTGGATTGTAATTATCGCTCTTCTTTCCGCCCTTCTCACCTGGATTTTCAGCGGACAAATCATCCGCGCCGTGACGATTCTCGTTGTCTTTTGTCCCTGTGCATTAGTGCTCGCCACACCTACTGCGATTATGGCGGCCATCGGCAATGCGACAAGACACGGCTTTCTCGTCCGTGAGGGAGATGCACTAGAGCGACTCGCATCTGTAAAGAGAATTACTTTCGATAAGACAGGAACACTCACTTATGGATTACCGCAGGTTATATTAGTAAAAAGTGCAGACAACAAATATTCAGATGAAAAGATTTATTCTTATGCAGCCGCAGCGGAACAGTACTCCGAGCATCCCCTTGGAAAAGCAATGATTCGTTGCTTTAAACAAAATCACGCTTCCGATATACTCGAGGCGGATAATTTCTCGATGATTCCTGGACGCGGTGTATCTGCAATCGTAGACCAAAAATATATATTGGCAGGAAATGAAGAGATGCTAAGAGAAAATCAGATTCCTATACCAAATGAAGCTGCCACTCAGATAAAAGAACACCTAGAAAAAGGAAGTACTATTATTTATATCGCAGAGAATCATAAATTTATCGGATATATTGTATTATCTGACACAATTCGCCAAGAGAGCAGAGAAATGATTTCCGAGATAGAATCTCTTGGAGTGACCCCTGTCCTATTAACAGGTGACCATGAAAATGCAGCCAAAACAATCGCAGAGCAGATAAATATAAAAGAAATCTATGCCAATTGTCTGCCAGAGGACAAATTAAGACAGATTGATAAATATCAGGAACAAAATCTACCTGTCTGTATGATTGGCGATGGAGTGAATGACGCACCCGCTCTAAAAAAAGCAACAGTCGGAATTGCGATGGGGAAAATTGGAAGTGATATCGCAGTAGATGCAGCTGATATCGCCCTTGTAGACGACGAAGTAAAAGAGCTACCTCATTTACTAGCATTATCCAAACGAATGATGCTGACAATTAAATGTAATTTAAGTTTCTCGATGGCATTAAATTTTATTGCAATTATTCTCGCCATTACAGGAATCTTAAATCCCGTTGTCGGTGCATTAGTGCATAACGCAGGTTCCATCTTAGTTATTATAAACTCAGCATTATTATTGAAATGGAGGAAGAAAAATGATTTTTAATATTTGTGGATTGATAATTAGTATTTTAATCCTATGTGGAGGTATCTATTATCTAATCAAAGAAAAACAAGATAAAGAGTCCGCCAAAATATACGGAATTATTACTGCTATCGGAGTAGTACTCACCGTATTTATGATTGTGAAAATAATACTTTTATAATAAATACTCCATCAGAGCTTTTACAGGAAAAATCTATGTAGAATAGGGGGGAATAGATGATGGAGACAGACGAAAAGAGAGCCCGTCTATCTGTCCTCTAAAAACACGTTCGTTCCCACGGTTTTTCGACATACGCTGATTTTTGCCGCTTCCCGCAAACTCGCAC
>JAUUSJ010000038.1 GCA_030841965.1 Blautia sp. | reverse complement strand
TCGAAAAACCGTGGGAACGAACGTGTTTTTCGAGGATATATCGACGGACTCTCTTCGCGTCTATTCCCAACTATACTTCGCGTCCCCTCCCCACTATACTTAACGTCTCCTCCCCACTATCTTAACCTCTATCCTCTACCACCTTCATACTCATCACACTTTAAACTCCCTCATCTTCTCCCGATACTCCTTCGGCGAACACCCATATTTCTTCCGAAATTTCCGATAAAAAAAGCTACTATTCTCATACCCAATTGCCTCCATAATCGCCTCGATAGAAAGCGGTGTCTGTGAAAGCAAATAGACCGCCTGCTGTTGTTTTCTCTGCTGCAATAATTCCTTAAAATTACAGCTTGTATACTTTTGCAAAAGGCGACTCACCTTATAATTTGGCAACCTAAGTATCCCTGAAATATCATCCAGCGTTCCATCTCTATAATGTGTATCAATATATTTTAATATAGAAAAGACAATATTCTGCTCATAACGCTCTGGATTATTTTGATTAATCGCATCTGCAAACATAGATAAATTCATAAATAATAGCCCCATCGTCGTCTGATTAATCGTATTCATACCAGATTTTTTATTGACAAGAGACCATATCATATTCTCAATCAAATTTTGTACTGGCAAAATATCCTTCGCCCGAAAATGCAAATAACTTGCCAGAGAAGTATCTCCCGCTAATGCAGACACCAAAAAATCTCGAAGCACATTTTCTCTCTCAATCATCGAGAGAGAACGGTCAAAAAACTCTGGCAAAAGAATAAAATTTACCGCAATATCTTCCTCAGAGGCAGGAAGAATCTCCTGAGAAGCATGTTGATTTAAAAATAATAAATCTCCCTCATCTAATACAATCTTATCCGTTCCATTAATAATATGCGTTGTATGCCCACAACACATATATATCATCTCCACATAATTATGACGATGCTTTGGAAAATGCACAAATCTTGTATGAGGACGAATCTCAATCAGCTGCCCCTTCTCTAATAACTTTTTACTGTCAATAATAAATTCCTTCTTGGATGTATAAATATTTTTTTGTACATCCTTTTGCCCATCTAAAATATCTTGCTCCTCCTTTGTAATTTTTTGAAGATATGATAATAATTCCTCTTGCATATTCTTTTTTTCTCCTCTCTTTTTCTTCCTCCAAATCCTCAATTTCTGACGTTTCACTCTATCTCATTTTAATGCAAATGATGTTGGGGTCAAAAGGTCTTTTGACCCTGGTATCATGCAAATAAAGTCCTATTTATTTTCAGAAAAAGACCTAAAAAATAATCTAATTTTATTTTATCATAAAACCACAGTAAAGGAAAAGAATAAACGAAAAAGAAAGGAAAAGCGTTATGAATTACTATCTAGCCGTTGATATTGGAGCTTCGAGTGGTCGTCATATTCTCGGATATACCGAGGGAACAAAGATAAAACTTGAAGAAATTTATCGTTTTGAAAATGGAATGACGAAAAAAGAGGATAAATTATTATGGGATACCAACCACCTCTTTCGTGAAATCATAAATGGAATGAAAAAATGCAAAGAAATTGGAAAGATTCCAGTGAGTATGTCTATCGACACATGGGCAGTAGATTACGTCCTACTTGATGAGAACGATAAGGTGCTCGGTGATACATATGGATACCGTGACAGCCGCACAAACGGCATGGACGAGGAAGTATATAAAATCATCCCAGAAAAAGAGCTTTATCAAAGAACAGGAATTCAAAAACAAATTTTCAATACTATCTATCAGCTTATGGCGGTAAAAAAGCAAACTCCTAAGCTCTTAGAAAAAGCAAAGACATACTTAATGCTCCCTGATTATTTTCAATTTCTTCTGACTGGAAATAAAGTATCCGAGTATACAAATGCCACCTCCACTCAACTAGTAAATCCATCTAGTAAGGAATGGGATATGAAATTAATTGAAAAATTAGGATATCCAGCTGATATATTCTTGCCACTTTCTATGCCAGGGACGGTTGTCGGAAATTTGACAAGAGAAATTCAAGCAGAAGTTGGATTTGACACACAAGTCGTCCTCTGTGCAAGTCACGACACAGCATCCGCAGTTATGGCGATGCCAAAGAAGACAGGCAACGGTCTTTATATTAGTTCAGGTACCTGGTCCTTAATGGGAACAGAGTTGAAAAAAGCAATCTGTACCAAGGAAAGCCAAGAAGCAAACTTCACCAACGAGGGTGGCTATAATTTCCGTTTCCGCTATTTGAAAAATATTATGGGACTTTGGATGATTCAATCTGTCAGACATGAATTAAATGACCAATATTCTTTCGCTGAGCTCTGTGATATGGCTGAAGAATGCATCGAATTTCCATCCCGCGTAGATGTAAACTCTGATAAATTTCTAGCACCAGCAAATATGATTGAGGCAATTAAAACTTACTGCAAAGAAACAAACCAGCCTGTCCCAGAAAAAATCGGAGAGCTCGCAACAGTTATTTATCAAAGCCTTGCAGACTGCTATGGGAAGACAGTAGAAGAAATAGAAAAGCTTACAGATGTTTCCTACGATGCCATCCATATCATCGGTGGCGGTTCCAATGCCTCCTACCTAAACCAGCTTACCGCAAATGCCTCCAAAAAGACCGTATATGCAGGTCCTGGTGAAGCGACAGCAATCGGAAATATTATGGCTCAGATGATTAAAAGCGGAGAACTGAGAGATTTATCAGAGGCTAGACAGGCAGTATTTGATTCCTTTGAAATTAAAACTTATCAGCCTCAATAAGCTTATAGTTCAAAAATCCCCTTGCAAGAAAACTTGCATCGGATTTTAGACCTTTTGGTCCTGGTATCATCAAATTCATATACGAAAAATCTATTGATATGTTTTTATAAAAGATAATTATAAAATAAATATCCAAAAATGAAAGGAGTAAACTTATGTTAATTAACACAAAAGCAAGAATCGGTGTCTTTTCGATTGCTCTTGGAGCATATCTTCCACAATTTCCATCACTCGTGCCTGAGTTTGAGGCTCAGTATGATGCATTTAAGAAGACATTCCCCGATACAGTAGAAATTATTGACGGAGGAATGGTGACGACAAAGGAACAGTCCCAGGCCGCTGGAGATTTATTCCGCAGCGCAGACGTCGACCTCGTATTCCTGCAACTTTTGACCTACGCCACATCCTACAATATGCTTCCAGCCGTAAAAGACTTGGATGTGCCAATCGTTCTTGTCAACCTCCAAAAATTAAAAGCTCTCGATTACGACCATACAGATATCGCCTCATGGCTCGGTGAAGGCTACGCCTGCGGTGCTGTCGGAGAGATGGTCGCTGACCTTGAGAGATATGGAAAACGCCATGCAGTCATTACTGGTGTCGTAGAAGGCGGTGATCCTGGTGTTCAAAAAGAAATCGAACAGTGGTGCCTTGCTGCCCAAACTAGAAGAAGATTCCGAGACACTAATATCGCTCAGATCGGAAGACCATACCCAGGTATGATGGACCTCTATATCGACGAGTCAAACCTATACAGAAGAATGCATCTATATACAAAACAATTCGACTGGGAAAAAATGTGGGCAATCGCCGATAATATTACAGATGAGGACGAAATTCGTAATAAAGCCCAAGATATTCTTGATACATTTGATATCGAAGGCGGCGGCAGTATCGAGGAAGTCTGGGAAATGGCAAAATACGTTGTAGCTTTTGAGCAGTGGGTAAAAGAGGAAAAACTTGGATTAATCGCCTCCCATTATGACGGATTTGCGACAGGCAAAGCTGGTGTTCTTGACAGTATGCTCATTCCTGCATTTTCCATGCTGATTAAACAGGGAACCGCATGTGCCGTAGAAGGTGATATGAAAGTCGCCATGGCAATGAGTATTTTAAAAACTATCTCAGGAACTGGACAGCTCGCCGAGATGTACTCTATCGATTTCAATGACGATATCGCCATCATCGGACATAGCGGCTCAGGCGATGCAGATATCTCTGACAAAAAACCAACGATGAAAATCGTAAAAGTATTCCACGGAAAAACAGGCGGCGGCTATCTGACACAGTTCTATCCATACACAGGTCCTGTCACTTACCTCGCTATCACCCAAGATGGCGATGGACATTTTAAATTCATCGCAGCTGAAGGAATCAATGAGGAAGGAAAAATCCTCTCCTTTGGCGACACAAATATGAGAACTCGTTTCTCCTGTGGAGCAAGAGAATTTGTAAACCGCTGGAGCGAATGTGGACCTACTCATCATTTTGCAGCAGCTACAGGCAGACATATCGACACAATTTTAAAAGTTGCAAAGATTTTCAATGTACCTGTCGATATTGTAACTAGATAAATCAGCTTTCGCGAATAACATCTGTCTTAGCAGACATGATAATTTATAGTGAAATGATTTATCAAAGAAAATCAAATGTGAAAAACAACACCTGAATTTTTTTAATCAGGAGAACCCTCACCTTACTTCAAAAAATAATATAGAACCCAAAAAAAAGAAACATAAAAAATAACATGATGTTGGGGTCAAAAAGTCTTTTGACCCCCTTGATACCAGATTGCTCCGCATAATATGCTCCCACAATCTTGGTATCATAACAGGAAAGAAAGGAAAAACAATGAATATTTTAGATGTAAAATTTGTACAAGGATTTATCCGCATGTGTAACGACGGCTGGGAACAAGGATGGCATGAAAGAAACGGTGGAAACCTATCCTACCGCATAAAACCAGAAGAAATAGAAGAAGTTAAAGAATACCTAAATGATGACAGCGAGTGGAAAGAAATCGGAACATCCGTTCCAGACTTAGCTAACGAATACTTTATGGTAACAGGAAGCGGAAAATACTTTAGAAATGTAATCCTAGACCCAGAAGACAGCATCTGCATTATCAAATTAGATGATAAGGGAGAAAATTATAAAATTCTCTGGGGACTTGTAAACGGTGGTCGTCCAACAAGTGAGCTTCCAAGCCATTTAATGAACCACGAAGTAAAGAAAAAAGCCTCAAACGGCGCTCACAGAGTAATCTACCATGCACATACAACAAATATTATCGCCCTTACTTTTGTACTCCCACTCAAAGACGAAGTATTCACAAGAGAACTCTGGGAGATGGCGACAGAATGCCCTGTTGTATTTCCATCTGGAATCGGCGTAGTCGGCTGGATGGTTCCAGGAGGAAGAGATATCGCTGTCGCAACAAGTGAATTAATGAAACAGTACGATGTAGCCATCTGGGCTCATCACGGAATGTTCTGCTCCGGAGAAGACTTTGACTTAACATTTGGATTAATGCATACCGTAGAAAAATCCGCAGAAATCTTAGTAAAAATGCTCTCCATGAGACCAGATAAACTACAGACAATCACTGCTCAGAATTTCAAAGACTTAGCTGTAGACTTCCACGTAACATTACCAGAAAAATTCTTATACGAGAAATAAAAAGAAAAGTAAAAGAACAACAGAAAAACAAAGTAAAAATAAAAAAACAAAAAATAAGCCCAATACTTGGTCAGCTCAGAACGCCACAAATGGCTGACCAAGAAAAAATAGTTTTATAAAATCCTCCCCCTTAATTTTCTAAATTGCCTTTTACTCATCTCTTAAAAAGCCTCGTTAAACAACTATACAGATAGGAAAACTCGATTCCACAGCTGTACAGACATTTGACGGACTAAACTGTAAGAAATGAGTAAAAGGCTATAATTTAAAAGGTCATAATTTTCTTCAGCCATCCTCTTCTCAAACTTACTTTTTATCTTGCAAGAAACCACGCAATTCCAAAATAATATTAACCACCACTATAAAAAGAACCAATATCCCCAATATACTTCTCTCTTGCATTAATAGCATTATCTCTAATGCAAACACAGTAACCCAAAGAAACATTCGCAGAGCTCTCGCTAAATTTTTTCGTTGTTGCTTTTTCATAAAAATCCTCCTAATAATATATCCAAATCATTTCCATCTTTCTAATCTTAATATAATAATTCAAAATTCATTTCAAACCCTTTTACAATTATAATATATTATAATGCTAAGGTCAAAAGATATTTTGTTGACCCTTTTAATACTAGATTGCCCCACACCTACGTTTACTCTAGTCAGCACCAAACGAGCGTCACTAGTATCCAGCGCCCTCATATCATGATGTTGGGGTCAAAAGGTCTTTTGACTCCTATGATACCGAATTGCTCCGCACAACGTGCTCCCGCAATTCTCAAAAACATTCATAATCCGCTCATTTTTCTCCGAAAAATGGCTACTTATTCATGTTTTTGGCGGGTCTCAAGTTCAAAAATCCTCTTGCAAGCAAGCTTGCATCGGATTTTAGACCTTTTGACCCTGGTATCATATCATAGCTTTAAAACCAATCCCAACAAAAACCTCAATAGCATAAAATTTTTATAAACAAAAAACAAAGAACTCACATAAAAACCATATAGTAATCCCCTCAAAAAAAGAGTCTTATCGTATTTCGAGAATATATCGACGACCTCTCTTTGCGTCTCCTTCCACCACCCCTATTATTTCCCAAACAATTTTCCAACCAAAATAAAAAGAAAGAAAATAATCCAAATATTTCCTCTCTTTTCACCTTATGCCATATAAATTTACTCTATATACCCTTCCAACCTCTTGCATACATCCGTCAACCCTTGTCCACTTTTCCCAAGAATACGAACCACGATATCACCATGATTGGACCTCGTCACAGCTCCCTCTATATTTTCCGTCTCATCCAGAAACTCCATCATCTGATTTAGAACCTCATCTCCTATCTCATAATTACAAATAAGCATGGAAGCCAGATGCGTATACCCCTCGTACATTCCAATTTCTTCCATATGAAACTTTTCTGGCTCATAGATTGTATTATCCCTATATATATAATGTCCCGCCTGCTTTGCCGTAACTAGATTATGATAATAACGATACTCAAATCTCTCTCCTCTTGCCGCACGCCCACAAGATAAAACTTCCGTAAAAATAAGCTTTGCAGTCTCATCCTCCAACTCAATCTCTGTCTCACTTCGATAAGCAGATTTCGCAAACGGAATTGTCGGAAGAGGATGATATTTTAGCGTAGCATTTTTATGCACAACTAATTTTGTCTTTCTAACCGCCTCCCCCTCTTCCATTTTATGAATTTTCTCATAAGCCTGTGTCAAAAACTCTAATTCTGTTCCCTCTCCTGCTACCATCTCAATTTCTTGCGTATCGCCCTCCATAATACCAGCAGAAGCAGTCAAAACTAGCACCTGAAGTCCCCTCTCTCCCACAGGAAAAGGCTTCATAATCTTAAACGGCGCCGTAAAAGCGACATCACTTAAATAGGCATGCCCATCTTTTATAGCAGATTCCACTCTCAATACCGATGTTTTTGAAAAATGATTTTGGCTCATTATACCAAATCCTCCATCAAGACTTCTTTTTTCAACCAGTCAATCACCGAATCAATGCCTTCATCTCCGCGAATATTCGTAAATAAAAATGGGCGATTTCCACGCATTTTCTTAGAATCTCTCGCCATGACATCCAAGTCTGCACCTACAAGTGGAGCTAAGTCAATCTTATTAATGACAAGAAGGTCAGACCTCGTAATACCAGGTCCTCCTTTTCTTGGAATCTTATCTCCCTCGGCCACATCAATAACAAAAATCGTCGCATCCACAAGTTCTGGGCTAAACGTAGCAGACAAATTATCCCCACCGCTCTCAATAAATAAAAGCTCAATATCTGGGAACCGCTCCATCATCTCATCTACCGCCTCTAAATTCATAGACGCATCCTCACGAATCGCCGTATGCGGACAACCTCCTGTCTCCACACCGATAATTCTCTCCCTTGGAAGAACACTATTTTTACATAAAAACTCCGCATCTTCCTTTGTATAAATATCATTCGTAATAACACCGATACTATACTCTTTTGCTAATTTGCGGACTAAAATTTCTATCAATGCCGTCTTTCCTGAACCAACAGGACCAGCCACTCCAATTTTCGTATAAGACATTTGCCTCTCCTCCTATCCTCTTTTTCACGACATATAAATCCTCGAATATAAAAATTCATGTTGCATACTTCGGATATCAAATCCTGGATTAGATAAATAGAGCATACTCTCATCCAATCGACCTACCGTCTCTAAAATCTCCAAAAACAATCCACAGCTGGCAACCAATAATTTCTGCCCCTCTGTCTGACTAAGTGGAATACTCTTTACGCAGTTTGTAACCATAGCCGAAGTCTGCGCATACAAAAAATGTTCCAATGCCTCTTCTTTTGAAATGCCAACCGCCACACAAAACACTCCGTACACAATAGCATAATTCGATAATCCCTCGCCCCTCTTTTTTATATTTTCCAAATAAAAATGAAAAATATCGCTCTCATAAGGAATCTCCAATTTTGATATTGTTTTTATAAACCGCGATGCCAGTTTATTGCTGGCAAGTCGAATCTCCCTCGGTAATTTCGACGCCTGCGTTATCTCCTCAAGCTCCATCAGCCTTTCGATATCATCCTCGCTTGCATACTCAAAAGCCAATCTCGCCGGCAATAACTCCGCATACAAAAATCCATATTTTAACTTATACTCAATATATTTCTTCGCTGTTTTTCCATCTCCCACCAAGTCCTTTTGAATATATGTTTCCAATCCATAAGAATGAGAATAGCCTCCAATCGGAAAAAGAGCATCATTAATCTGCAATAATAAAAACTTCTTTCTTAAATTCGCCTGTTCCATTCTATTCTCCTCAATCTCTGCCTCATCCTATCCACCTAAAATACAAAACTTAATGCGTATGATTATTAATAGAAGAACCTATACTCTTTGAAAAATCCAATTTTCTTACTTCTCTAAAAGCAGTCACACCGTGTAATTTTTGCATCAAAACAAGAGTTGGCTCATTATAAGGAGTAATAAACTCTCCCTCCTTCTCGCCCCAAAACATCGTCGCATGCTTATTTCCAATCTCATAACAAACCTTCTCCCTCATACGAGGATGATGCTCATCTACCAAAATCACAATCACCTCACATGCTGGAATATTGACCGCCACTACCGTGCCATCTTCCACTCCCAAGACATCATCCTGGTTCAATCCCCTCTTCAAAATATCATTTTCCAAGCGAATTCCAACCTCTTTTCCAAGACTAGACACCTTTCGGTGAAGCTTCTTAAACGCCTCATGCCACTCAATATCCACATAATCCACTTTTAAACCCTTAAACTGCTCATCACTTACTTTTCCCAAAATCTTTTCGCATAACATAATCATTCCCCTCTTTCCTACCACAATCTCTTATCTCCTCTACCAAACCTCACAGAGCATCATCATACCTGGAATCCAAGCCGTGACAACACCCTCAAAAATCTGCAAATATGGAACAAATTTTCCAAGCGGTTTTTTCAACACTGTCTCAATAAATCCAGTCGCCCAAAGAATCGCCCAGAGAACCCAAATAATACCCATTCTAAAATCATCACCAAACGCAATCGCCGCACAAACAACCGCATTCACTGCGACAAATCCACTAAACCACGCAAACGGTCTCGGATCCAAATCAAAAATCCCATTAATCGCCACAAACAAATACGTAAATCCAAATAATAACCCTGTTCCAGCCGAATAATAATCTCCCTGAATAATAGAAAGCCCATTCAAATAAAGAGACACCGCTCCTGTAAAAATATTCATAACAGCAGCAGATTTCCCATCAACCTTTCCAAGATTACAAACACCATTATTAATCAAAACAATGCCCACATATAATAAACAAACACCTAACATTGTCTCTCTCCTTTCATCTTCATCCTCAATTTTTCATCTATCTCTCTAAACCAAGCATATCCATTTCTCAACAACATATCTCCAACACCCAGCCAAGAGGGCAAGCAGATATATGCCCTGAAAACGATAGAGAGTGGAGCGATTTTTCGATATGCTTAGCTTTGCCGCTGGAGCACTGTCTGAGCGCCGAAGGTGCGAGTTTGCGGGAAGCGGCAAAAATCAGCGCATGTCGAAAAATCGTGGGAACGAACGTGTTTTCAGGACATATATCTGCTTGCCCTCTTAGCGTCTGTCCCCACTTTCCCCTTTTCAATATGTATTAGAACAAACTATACATCTGCGTCAACGGAAGCCTCTTCGCTGGCTCTGAAGATAGAGAAACTCCATCCGCCTTCACCTCATACGTCTCTGGGTCGACCGTAATCTCTGGTGTCGCATCATTAAACTCCATATCCTTCTTTCCAATATCACGGCATCCACTAACCGGAACAACCGTCTTACTCAAGCCAAGTTTGCCCGCAATATCCTCATCCATGGCAGCCTTAGACACAAATGTCAAACAAGCCTCATTCTTTGCTCCGCCGTGGGCCGCAAACATCGGCTGATACATAACTGGCTGTGTCGTCGGAATAGAAGCGTTCGCATCTCCCATCTTAGACGCAATAATCATACCACCCTTAATAATGATATCTGGCTTTACTCCAAAGAATGCTGGATTCCAAAGTACCAAATCCGCCCATTTTCCTTCCTCAACAGAGCCCACATACTGAGAGATACCATGAGTCTTTGCCGGATTAATTGTATATTTAGAAATATACCTCTTCACACGGAAATTATCATTTCCATTTCCCTCGTCCTCCGGCAAAGCTCCTCTCTCATCTTTCATCTTTGATGCCGTCTGCCATGTACGCGTGATAACCTCACCGATACGTCCCATAGCCTGAGAGTCAGAACTCATCATACTAAATACACCCATATCATGAAGAACATCTTCCGCCGCAATTGTCTCAGGTCGAATTCTAGAATCCGCAAAAGCGACATCCTCCGCAATCTTATTATCCAAGTGATGGCATACCATAAGCATATCCAAATGCTCATCCAACGTATTCACCGTAAATGGCATCGTTGGGTTTGTGGAAGATGGCAAAATATTAGGAAAAGCCGCCGCCTTAATAATATCAGGGGCATGTCCACCTCCTGCACCCTCTGTATGATAGGTATGTATCGTTCTTCCAGCGATGGCATTAATCGTATCCTCCACACATCCACCTTCATTTAATGTATCCGTGTGGATGGCAACCTGCACATCATACTCGTCCGCCACATTCAGACAATGGTCGATAACTGCAGGAGTTGCACCCCAGTCCTCGTGAATTTTAAGTCCCATCGCACCAGCTTTTACCTGCTCAACTAAAGGAGCCTCGTCAGAACAGTTTCCCTTTCCAAGGAATCCAAGATTCATCGGATATTCCTCCGCCGCCTTTAACATCATTTTTAGATTCCAAGGTCCCGGCGTACATGTCGTAGCGTTTGTTCCGTCTGCTGGACCTGTGCCTCCGCCAATCATTGTCGTGACTCCGCTATAGAGCGCACAGTCAACCTGCTGTGGACAAATAAAATGAATATGTGTATCAATTCCTCCTGCCGTGACAATTAAATTTTCTCCTGCCAACGCCTCTGTCGATGCGCTCACTACCATACCAGGTGTCACACCGTCCATCGTATCTGGATTACCCGCTTTTCCGATACCAACGATTTTTCCGTCCTTAATACCGATATCCGCCTTAATAATACCCGTATAATCCACAATCAGAGCATTTGTAATAACCAAATCAAGCGCACCATTCGCACTCGTCGTCTTTACCGCCTGTCCCATACCGTCTCGAATGGTCTTTCCACCGCCAAATTTAATTTCATCTCCGTATACGGTATAATCTTTCTCTACCTCAATTACCAAGCTTGTATCTGCTAATCTTACTTTATCTCCCACTGTGGGGCCAAACATCATCGCATATTTCTCGCCTGAAATTTTATTACTCATAAATGTTTTCCTCCTCATTCTTTCTCTTCTCTAAACTGCTTTTTCCCCGTTATTTTCTCTTTTTAAAAACTTCATCACATATCTAAATGATTTCTATGACTAATGAAAAATAAAAGCGAAAAACAGTTTTTATTACTCTAAAGAAAATCCTTTTTTCACAGCTCTATCCATCGCAATTGCAGCAGTCTTTTCGCATGCCATACCACAAGTCAAATCATTTAATCCAAAGACACGTTTCTTGCCGCCAAGAGCAACCAAGGCAACTTCTTTCTCCTCACCTGGCTCGAAACGTACCGATGTTCCAGATGGGATATCAAGATGGAAGCCATAAGCTTCTTTTCTATCAAATTTTAGGCATTTATTGACCTCAAAAAAATGATAATGGGAGCCGACCTGAACTGGTCTATCTCCGATATTAGAAACCATAATCTTTTTACTCTCTTTTCCCTCATTTAAAATAATTTCTCTATCTGCTGGAATGATTTCTCCGATTTTCATACTATCTCTACCCCCTTCTTACTGAATTGGATTATGTACTGTCACTAGCTTTGTTCCATCTGGAAAAGTAGCCTCTACCTGCACCTCATGTACCATATCTGCCACGCCTTCCATAACCTGTTCTTTTGTGAGTAACTTTGTGCCAAGCTGCATAAGCTCCACAACTTCCTTGCCATCTCTTGCAAGCTCTAATAATTCAGAACTAATATAGGCAACTGCCTCCACATAATTTAGTTTTAGTCCTCTCTCCATTCTCTCTTTTGCGAGGTTTCCCGCCATATGAAGTAATAATTTCTCCTGTTCCTTTGGATTTAGACGCATAGTTTTCCTCCATTCTTCTAAAAAATATTATCCTCTATTTTCACGCAAATGCGTATTTCGCCGAAGGCTTGTATCATAGCAACATAAAAGCTGATACAAAAAAGACGAAGACATAAATACCATCTGGTATTGACGTCCTCGTCTTTCTATCCTTCAAAACTAGTCGTATGATAGCATATAAAATTTTCTCTGTCAACCATACAATTGTGAAAATTTATCTCAAAATTCTGATAAATATAGTTCTGATTTGTATTTTTTCTAATAATATAAAGAAAAACTCGCATCATAATTAAAAAAATTAATCATAATGCGAGTTTATTATTATTTCCTTTCTTCTATATCTTAGAAAAAAAATCATTCATAATTGACTCATACACAACAGTGCGCTCACATTTTTGAATTTTCTTCCATAGCTTTCTTTCATCTGGGAATTGAAATCTAAAATACGCCCAGAGCTCCTTCATGCGAAATAGTATATTTCTATCTCCCGATAAAACTTCCTTATATGCCTCATAGACCTCATCGTGAAACCTTTGAAATCTCGTCAAATTCGATTCCTTCTCTCTTCCTGTCTCACCGCCAGATATCTCCTCTATCTGTTCTCTCAATGCTGGATTCGCAATAAGACCTCTCCCAAGCATAATACAATCGACGTCGGCAAACTCCTCTCTCCATCTTTTGTATTCCTCTACTGAAAAAATATCTCCGTTATAACATAGAGAATGTCTGCTATGTTCCAGCGCATACCTCATTTGATTCCAAGAAGCCTTATTCTTATAATAATCTATCTGCAATCTCGGATGAATGATAAGCTCCTCGATGGGATACCTCTCATAGATGGCAATCAAATCCTCCCACTCGTCTGTATCGTCTTTTCCGACTCTCGTCTTAATCGAAATTCTCATATCGGTAAGCTCTTCATAAATCCTATCCAAAAATCGGTCCAGCTTATCTGGGTCTGCCAAAAATCCGGAACCTCTTCCCTTCGATACGACAGTCTTAGAGGGACAGCCGAGATTTAGATTAATCTCGTCATATCCAAGCTCCCCAATATTTCTCGCCAACCGAATAAAATCCTCCGCATTGGATGTTAAAATCTGCGGAATCACCGTCATCCCCTTATTATGTTCCAAATCAAGCTCATTTTTTTCTTTGCTTGTAAATTTCTTCTGAAGATGGGGAACGAAAAAGGGAATAAAATATTTATCCATCGGCTCATAATGATTCTGATAGGCTCGTCGAAAAATATAGGTTGTCACACCCTCCATCGGCGCCATATAATACTTCATTCTCTCTTCTCCCCTACTCTTCTTCTTCCTCAAAATCCATTCTATACTCCAAAAGCTCCTCGTCTAACTCATCCATTTCCTCGTCAGATTCATCCCTTTTTTCCTCTTCCTCACTAAGCTTTTTCTTATTGCCACCGATATTGCTGACAAAGTTTTGCACATAGCTTGGCTGCATAAACTTTAAAATTTCAAGACATTGCGCTATCTGCTTTTCACATGTCTCACATTCTAACGTATGGGATAACCTTGTCTCCTCCTCGGGAGTAAGCTTTAACTCCCCGTTTATCTTATAAACTAATCTCATAACTTCTTGCTGTGTCAAATGCTCCATTTTTCTTTCCTCACATTCTATCATTATAAAGTCAAAAACCCTCTTGCAAGCAAGCTTGCATCGGGTTTCCGACCTTTCGACCCTGGTATCATAATCATTTTGTTATCGTAATACTCTTTGTCGGGCTCCATGCAGAATAATACTTCGTTCCATCTGTTCCAGTTACATACGTACAAATCTTTACGTAATACTTCTTGCCTTTTTTCAAGTCATTTACTATTCTTTGTCCCGACTTATTCGTCTTATAAGTAAAGCTCTTCCAGTTTGTAAAACTAGAATTTTCCGCATAGACAAGTCGATATCCCGCCACGTCACTTCTTTTCTCCCAAATAACAGTCATCTGCTTTGAGGCTGTATTTTTTAGACTGATAATAGAATTCGCCTTTGGAAAAACGATAATCGTCGATTTCACAGATGTTTTTTTATAATTAGCAGTATCTGCCGCTGTAATTGTAATTACTACCTTCCCAGCTCCCTTTATCGTCACTTTTCCAGTTGAACTTACCGTCGCAATCTTTGTATCGCTAGACTGAAAAGATAAAGCTCCATCTCCTGTTGTCAAGCTTGCTTTTACAGTAAAAGCAGCATTGCCATATACTTTCTCGTAATCTTTTGTGGAAATCTTCTGGTAAGGTCTCTTATCTTGAATCGTAAAGGTTCTCGTGGCAGTTCCCGTATAATTTTTTCCTGTAAATATAATCTTTACCGAATAGGTTCCAGCTTGAATTCTCTCGCCCTCGTACTTTACAGTATAATTGCTCTCATCAATTTCCTTTCCCTTAGAATCCGTCACTGTAACTGCCGGTTTTTTCGCCTTTCCAGTATACTGATAGGTCGTTCTCGCCAATGCGATTGTCTTAGGATAGTAGATCGTCTTTTTACTACTATAAGAGCATCTACTGCATTTTGTCGTAATACTTCCAGACTTTGTCAAGCTCGCCTTTACAATCTTCGTACTCTTATTATGCCCTAGGGCTTTTACCGTCTGCATACTTCCAGGCTTTATCATATTACAGTCGACACAGTGAATACTCTTCGTTCCCGTATCTGTACAAGTCGGTGCTTTATCTACTGTATAGGTATCACTCCATACATGCTTCGCGTCTAATTTTCCGGCGTTACTCTCGATTGCTCGACTCATCTGCGGAATTCCCTGTCCATAATAGTCGTCTCGCCCCTTTTCACCCTTATCCTTACAGTAAGATTTTAGTAGATTTTCTATCTCCGCTGGAGTCTTATCTGGGTAGAGAAGGCACATCATCGCGACAATCGCCGTGATATGAGGTGCTGCCATAGAAGTTCCAGTCATATACGCATAGGAATGATTTAAATACGTGCTATAAATAAGCACTCCAGGTGCCGCAAGGTCAACCGCAGCCCCATGACCAGAATCCCAAGCTCTCTTTTGTGATTCATTGACATTCGCAACTGTAATAATACCGTCCTTTATTCCAAAATGTGCTGGACATTCATAATAATCCTCGATAGACAAATCCGTATCTCCATTATTTCCCGCCGCCGTGACAATGCTTACACCTGCATCCATAGCCATCTCAATCGCATCATGAAATGCCTCATAGCAATCTTCTCTTATCGGCTTTTGTCCATAATATGTCGTGCCAAAACTCATATTAATCACTTTGGCGCCCTTACTCACCGCCAACTTCGTGCCGTTCGCCGCCAAGCTCCAATCTCCAACTCCCTCTATCGGAAGGATTCTTATATTTAATCCCTCTGTGCATTTCGCCACAATTCCAGCGACATGTGTCCCGTGACCATTGCTGTCGGTATAGGTAGCTTTTTGGATACCCTCCTTAATTCTTCCCTTTAATCCTGGATGGGTCGCATCGACTCCTGTATCTAGAACACAGACAGTAATTCCCTTCGTTCCCACCTTCTCCTTTACATATGGTATGAATTTATCCAACTCAAGCATCTTAACATCCCAATCACTATTTTGCTCTGCGATATGGTCTCCCTCTTCTATCGGTTCCGCCTTAGGTATCTCGGTATCAATTTCACAGTACTCTAACTGTCCGAAAGACTGAAGAGCCAAAAATGCCTGCTCTGTCATCTCCTCTGTCTCAAACTGCAAGATAAAACTATTATCTGGCCCGATAAGCAAAATGGTAGCCCCATAATGTTCCAAATCTATATCCTGATTCATTTTCCCCAGAATCCTTCTCGAGGCATATATACTCTGCGAGTCGGAAGAATACTGCTCTACTAATTTTAGATTCTCCTCATAGTACTGTTCATAATCAGATGCTCGAATCACTTCTGTCTTTTTAACCTCATCTTCTCTGATTTCTTCAATTGCTTCCTCTGTCTTGGCTCCATCCTCCTCCACCTCAGCTTGAAATTCTGTCGCAGTCTGAGATTCTATCCTATCCATCTCATTTTGAGTCTGTGTCTCTTGTGCATCCTCTTTTCTTTCTATCTCATTTGTATCTTCCAAAGCTTTTTCTTCTTTCTCTTCTAGCAACTGGCTGGATATATTCTCCTCTACTTCTTCCAACTCTTCGCTTTGGGTCGAAGAAACTTCCTCGTTATTTTGCACTTCCATCTCTTGAGAGTTAGAGTCTTCCTGATTTTCTCTAGAACTCTCTCCTGTCGAGATTTCTGCTGCAAAGACAGAACTTGGCATAGATGAAAAAACGACTACCATCGAAATCAATACCGCAAAAATCGGTCTCAACAATCTTTTTTGCATAGACTTCCCTCCTTATTCTGTTTGCTATATACTCAGGAAATATAATTTATTATACCAATTTCTCCATTGAAAATCTACCAATCTATAAAAATAATGTCACAATCGGAATCGTAATAATCGAAAGAATCGTGCTTAAAATAATCCCTCTAGACAGTATCTCCGTATCCATATCCTTTTGCTGTGCAATCATAAGTGGTAGACTTCCAGCTGGTACTGCCAACATAAAGGCGTTTCCTCCTATTAATAATGCATCATCGAAAATCATCTTCATCACAAGAATTAAGCCGATTGGAACTACTAAGAGGCGAATGATTGCAAAGATATATATCTCTTTTTTCCCTGTAAATAAATTTTTTATTCCCATTTTTCCAAGAGATACTCCAATCACAAGCATCGACAAAAAGGTGGTAGCTCTTCCGACATAATTTGCCGTCTCATCGATTACCGTCGGAAGGTCGACTGGAAAAACATATAAAAATAAAGATATCAAGCTAGATACTGTGCCTACATTAATAAGGCTCTTTAAAAAGCTCTGTCTTTGTCCCGTCTTTTTCTTCGTCGCCGCCTTTTCCATAACAAAAATACCGTGGGTGTAGAAAAAAAGACTATATACGATATTATTTATCGTTACATAAAAAAGGGCATCTGGAAGCACCGCCGCCACAAGAGGAAGTCCGATAAAACCTGTATTGGCATAAACGGTCATCATTTTATAGGCAAACTCTACGTCCTTTTCTACTCGCAAAATCTTTGGGATAACCATACTAATAAGGATTAATGCGATATATAAACTAGATGAGACAAGGATGCCAAAGAAAAACTCCCTCATCCCGATTTGCATTGTATTCGTCAAGGCGGCATTGATAAGAACGGCAGGATTACATACATTCGATACAATTGCAGAAATATGTGCTGACGAATGTTCATCTAATTTTGACACTCTATATAGGTAATAACCAATCAAAACCATAATAAAAATCACTAACATTTGCTGAAATACAACTTCTATACTCATTTTTGTCTCTTATTTCCTCCTTTTGTATTTTTCTACAGAAATTACAGTAGATAGAGACGCCGAGAGAGTCCGGTCATATATGACCGGACTCTCTCGGCTGTGTATTGGCGAAACTCTCCCGACTAGTTAAAGCCAACGAATCTCTGGGCTAGTTTATATGCCATCTCAGAAATCTTTCTTCCTCCTCTACCTGGAAGATTCATACTTCTGCCCAAAACTCCCCATTTGAGATGATAATACGTATTACTATCTTTTTTCTTTAGATAATTCCAAAGCTCATATTTCTTCTCCAAGTTTTCCTCTGTTCCCGAGCGAATCAACATAATAGAGGAGACGACCATGATAATCTCCAGATAATTTCTCATATAATGGCGAAGCTTTCTATTTTTAATTACTGACTGGTCAGATAATTTGTAGGAATCAATCATAATATTATTCACACGAAGCTGCTGGTCAATTCTCTTAATCATGACAGATTCATGCACAGACTGGTCATCTCTTCCGATAAAATATCGATAGAAATTTACATTCTTATAGTACATTGTCTTTACATAAGGCAATGGATAATACACAAAAATATTGTCTACATAAAAAGTATGCTCTGGAAGCTTTAATCCACATTGCTTTAAGAGTTTTGTTCGGTAGATGACAGAATGCATTAAAATATACTGTCCCTTCCGCAAAAAGCGAATATCGTCCCAGGTGAAAACCCGATTTTGTGGAAAGGCGCTTCGATAACTCATTACTTTCTTATGTTTTGCGCCCTGCTTTTCATAGACAAAATTGCTGATACACATATCGACATTTTGCTCGGATGCCAACTCCGCCAATGTCTCTAAAATTTCCTTATAAGCATTTCCATCTACCCAGTCATCCGAATCGACAACCTTAAAATATAATCCAGTGGCATTCTCAAGTCCTACATTTACTGCAGAGCCATGTCCTCCATTCTCTTTATGAATGGCTCGAACGATTCTCGGATATTTCTTCACGTATTCCTCGGCAATCTCCGCCGTGCTATCGGAGGAGCCGTCGTTGACAATCAAAATTTCGACATCCTCTCCTCCAGGTAATAATGATTCGATACATTTCCTCATATAGTTTTCTGAATTATAACATGGAATCGCAATAGATAATAATTTCATAACACTCACTCTTCCTTTTCTTCAAGACTTCTCTGTCTCCTGTCTGTCTTCCTCGTATACTGTTTGGCATACTCATCGGACAGATATTTATATTTCTAATTTCTTATATTCTCGATAAGCTGTCCTATCCTAATTTCACAGAATAAAACAGCCTATTAGCAACTTTAACATATTTCGCCGTAAATATCCAGTATTTTTTCTATCTCTATACTATATTTCCTATATATTTTATTTTTGTTAGCACTCATTTAAAATGAGTGCTAATTTTCTCTTGACATTCTAAATTTTTCGTATTATGATAGAGAACAGAACAAGATAGTTTCCTGATAAACTAATATCCTCTTTCGCTTGATATTGGATAGATAGGCGGGAAACTCTCCATTAACTAGAAAAGACAGAGCTTTTATGCTCAAGGCAACAATAGAACAAAACTCGATTTTTTATTTTTTGAAAACATGAAAAAGGAGATGCATTTTTATGGCAAAGCAAGGTTCATTATCAATTAACAGTGACAATATTTTTCCAATTATTAAAAAGTGGCTCTACTCTGACCACGATATTTTTATGAGAGAATTAATCTCCAACGGCTGTGATGCCATTACAAAATTAAAGAAATTAGATATGCTTGGAGAATTTGAGGCTCCAGAAGATACAAAGTACCGCATTGATGTTATCGTAAGTCCAGAAGATAAGACAATCAAATTCATCGATAACGGACTTGGTATGACAGAAGATGAAGTCGTAGAGTATATTACACAGATTGCATTTTCTGGTGCTGAGGCATTTTTAGAGCATTATCAAGATAAGACAAATGACGACCAGATTATCGGTCATTTTGGACTTGGATTTTACTCTGCATTTATGGTAGCAGACAAGGTAACTATCGATACTCTCTCCTATAAGGACGGAGCAAAGGCTGTCTACTGGGAATGCGACGGCGGCACCGAGTATACATTGGAAGAATCGGAGCGTACAGAGCGAGGAACAGAGATTACCCTCTACCTAAACGACGAAAGCACAGAATTCGCAAACGAATACCGCGCAAGAGAAGTCATCCAAAAGTACTGCTCCTTCATGCCAATTGAGATTTATCTGACAAACGCTGACACCGAAGAGGAGGAGGCAAAAGAAGATATTCCAGATGTTGTCGATATGGAAGAAACCAAAGAAGAGACCGATGCCAATCAAGAAGAGCATGAGGTAGAACTCGACGACGAGGAGACAGACGAGACAGAGGAAGAAGAGCCAGCGAAAGAAGAGCCAACTCCATTAAACGATACGAATCCACTCTGGAATAAGAGACCAAATGATTGTACAGAAGAGGAGTATAAGGAATTTTACCGCAAAGTATTTATGGACTTTAAGGAGCCTCTATTTTGGATTCATCTAAATATGGATTATCCATTTAACTTAAAAGGTATCCTCTACTTCCCTAAGATTGATACACAGTATGACTCCATCGAGGGAACTATCAAGCTCTATAATAACCAGGTATTTATCGCAGATAATATTAAGGAAGTTATCCCTGAGTTTTTACTTCTCCTAAAGGGTGTTATTGACTGTCCTGATTTACCATTAAACGTATCAAGAAGTGCCCTTCAAAATGATGGATTTGTCAAGAAAATCTCTGACTATATCACAAAGAAGGTCGCAGACAAACTATCTGGTATGTGTAAGAATGACAGAGAATCCTACGAGAAATACTGGGATGATATCGGACCATTTATCAAGTTTGGCTGCTTAAAAGATACAAAATTCAACGATAAGATGAAAGATTATATCTTATTTAAGAATATCGACAATAAATATTTAACCTTGCCAGATTATTTGGAGGCTGGAAAAGAAAAGTATGAGAATAAAGTCTTCTATGTGACAGACGAATCCGCCCAGTCACAGTACATCAATATGTTTAAGAAAGAAGGCATCGACGCTGTCTACTTAACTCATAATATCGACTCTCCATTCATCAACCACCTAGAGGCAAGTAATCAAGATGTGAAGTTCTTCCGTATCGATGCGGATTTATCCGAAAACTTCAAAGAAGAGATGAGCGAGGAAGAACAAAAGGAAGTAACCGATACTTTGACAGAAATTTTCCAAAAAGCATTGAATAACGACAAGTTAAATGTAAAAGTTGAGAAATTAAAAGACCCTAATACTTCCTCGATGATTACTCTCTCCGAGGAAGCGAGAAGAATGGACGAGATGATGAAAATGTACGGTATGTCCAATATGGACCCAAGTATGTTCGGCATGGCAGCAAACAGCCTTACCTTAGTATTAAACTCCAATAATAATCTTGTTCAGTATGTTTTGAATAATAAAGAGGGCGAGAATGTAAATCTTATCTGTGAGCAGCTCTTTGACCTTGCTCTCTTAGCGAATAAGCCACTCTCCCCTGAGCAGATGACTGCATTCATCGCAAGAAGTAATAAGATTTTATCTATCTTGACAGAGAAATAAAAATGATGTTGGGGTCAAAAAGTCTTTTGAACCTGGTATCATAAAAAACTACCTCCATAGATAAACGATAAACTCCCCATAAATTAGAAATAAAATCTAATTTATGGGGGAATTTTTTTCTAAAAATCATTTTAATTCTGTTTTCTCCACAGCTATCTCCTCCAAACATTCCATTTAGAAAAGCCTTCCTTATCTCTACGCTTCCTTCATCATTTGCTCAAACTCTCTTCGCTCCATTTTCGCCTTCACCTCAAGCCCGACACGAATTCTTCTCTCCTGTCCAAAAAGAGAAATTTCCATCTCGGCTAAACGGTTATGTCGGTCAATCCGCTTTATTTTTTTAGAAAAATTTTTGAGTGCTCCATCGATGACTCTCAATTCCCCATCGACAATATATCCTGTAGAGAAGCGTACAATCTTTTCCTCACCCAAAAATTGGCGCAAAAAGACTTCCTCTTCTTCTCTGATTGGATAAAATCCTCCTCCAATGCAGACAGGTCTTACACTCTGAAAAACTTGCAATCGTTTTTCTAAGGCATCTGGTGTTTTAGACTCCACAAAAAGATAGCCCAAAAACAGCGGTTTTA
The DNA here is from genome assembly GCA_030841965.1 of Blautia sp. Taxonomy (GTDB): domain Bacteria; phylum Bacillota; class Clostridia; order Lachnospirales; family Lachnospiraceae; genus JAUUSJ01. The sequence continues at coordinate 8,782 of JAUUSJ010000038.1, read as the reverse complement.
CTTCTTTTTGTCGCACTCCCTTGACTTTCTTTAACCAAACATATTTTGGCACAAAAATCTGACTCGCTTCTCTCCCTAAAAAAGCCTTCTTGCATTTCTCACATAGAGCATCTTCTCTACCCTCAGGAATTTTTAACACATACCACATATTCATCACCAGCCATATTTTTACTGAAAACGCTAATACTATATCTTATCTATAATATATTTTGGCATCCCAAATCCATATAGAAATGAGATGCCAATCATTCTTTCCTTATTTTATACTTCACTATGCTTTCTACGGTTTCTTATAGTTACCACTCCCATAATTCCAAACCATGACAAAATTAAGACAAAAAACCAAAACATAGGGTTGGAATCATCTCCTGTTTTTGGTCCTTTAAGCGAAGATACCATATTAGATATATTAGTAGGATTATTATTATCCGTGGCGGAATTATTGTTTTTGGCTACAGTACTTGGCGTTATCTGATATTTTGTAGTTACTGTCGTCCTTGTCGTCGATGCCGTAGTCACCACCGTAGTGGCTGTAGTCGCTGTAGTAGATGTGCTTGGCGCCAAATACTTATTATTAAACTTAATATCAGATTTTCCAGTATTTCCTTCCTTTTTCACTCCTATCTCAGAAACTAATCCACCTGCTTCATCATTTACTATACGAACAGTCACCTCATAAATCGCAGTATCATAAGTAAAGTAATTTTGCTTACCATTTTGCTCATATACCTTATATTGATAATCTCCTGGCAATGTATAGGTTATAGGGCCAAACTCTCCTGTCTCTCCATCTTTCACTGTAATTGTATTCTGTGCCGGCATAGGCGCATCCGCTGTAATCGCTTCCAATACGATTTGGTACTGCGTTCCACTCGGCGCTCCACTCGTTTTTTCAACTTTCACCGGTATCGTTGCATTTACAGCTTGATCTGCATATACCTGTCTTGGCAACAGCAAAACAGCACATATCACTGGAAGGAGAAGTAGCCAGACTATCTTTGAAATCTCTCGTTGCATATTAGTTATTCACACCTCCTTCATTTCCTAGTGCAAACAGCACTAGTTTTCTTCCAGCCGTCCAAATATAATGACACGGCCATTTGTCTCTGCCTCCGCACAGGTTGACATCGCAATCACCCTATCTGTTCGCTCCACACCGATTTCTCGGTACTGCACCGATTTTCCTCTCAAATATTCCAAAAGATTGCTAATATCATCCTTTGGTTGATTCTGAGGTTGAAATACAGTGGAGTCATAGGCATCTGTCTTCACACATGCAAATAATGTGATTTTATAAGTCTCTCCTGGCAGATACAAAGTTCCCGTCGTATGTTTCTCAAAATAACTCTTATCCAAAAACTTTACCACATCTCCAAACATCCCGCCATTATCCATATGATGTCCATAGACTAGACTGTATCCATCGGAAAAATCGGGACTGTTTAGACACGACAGGAAAATAGAGCCAGAGAAGGCAAATTTACCATACACATCTTTATTGATATACTCAAGGTCTGTTTTGCCCTGCACCACCGGATAATCGATATGCGTATCATCAATGGTCAGCCACCCGCGGACATCGGGGTTAATCGCCTGCAGCTCTTCCAAAGTGGGATTTTTCCCATCTTCGGAAGCTACTGGCTTAAATTTCATAAGATCATCAGATACAAAGGCAGCCTGGTAAACCATATAGGTATCCCAGAGGGAATAGCCACCGTAGAGCAACATAAGGAGAATAAATATCCCCACTATGCCACCAAGTACTGTATTGCCACAGCGAGCCAGCTTGGCCGCTCTTTCCACTTAAATCGCCTCCGTTTCCTTTTTTCTTATCCATCTCATTTTTATACTAAATACGAAATGTATCCTATTTCTTATTTCCTATTAGATTTCAGAATGTCTTCTGCGAAGGAAGAAGAATGCTAATACACCAGCAAGAGCTACCATTAATGCGTATGGAGCGATGTTCATGATTACGCCTGTAGGAGTTGTAGCATCTTTTGTATTAGTGAAAGTTACAGTTGTATCTTTCGTTAATGTTCCAGAAGCTGTAGAACCATTAATTTGTGTATCGTTATCATCGGAGCTAATAGAAACTACATATCCTTGGTCATTTGCCTGCTCCATTACATTATATGCATCCTTTGAGCTTAATCCATAAATCTTAATAGTTCCATTGTTTGTGATAGTATATGTCTTTGGTTGATTATCACCTCTAAGGAGATTTTTCGCTGATACTGTCTCTCCATTTACTTCCACATTATAAATTTCACCAGCATCTGAACCAGCTACCTGTGCAGTAAAATCAAATGTCTGAGTCTTATCAGCCTGATTACCAGTAATAACCTTTTTAATCTCGATATTATAAAGACCTTTGTCATCTTCACCTGTACCGTACTCATTAGTAAATCCTAAGTCAGCCTTCTGACCATCTTTTACAGAAACCACGTTCTTAACAGACAAAGTTCCTGTTTCATCTGCGTATACGTATACATAAACGTCATATGTACTATTATCATATGTCATTCCATCATAAGTACCTTGAACCTCACTTACTGTATATTTATATACACCAGCTTTCTCAAATTTTGTCGTATCAATTGATAAATTTCCTTGCGCTGTATATGTTGTTGTAAGCACCTCACCTGCTACAGGGCTAAACTCTGCTCCCGTTCCAGGTTTTAAACCATCTTCTGGTCCAGCATATACTACGTTGCCTTCAAATTTTTCACCTTCTGTAACCGTTCCAGTTGCCACATGAAAAGTAAATGTCTCATTAGGTTTATAAATTTTCTCTTTTGTATTTACTGTCTTATTAACTGTTACTGACGTAAGGCCATCCCCACTCTGTACTCCTGCTGCGGACACATTCATGCCAGCCATAGATACTACTGCTGCTCCAGTGAGCAATGCTACACCGAGTCTCTTTGAAATTTCGTTAAACTTCATAATTCATTTCCATCCTTTCTTCTTTTCGCTCATTAAACCTGAGCCTTCTTATTTATATATATCGACAATACTTTTGTATTGTCTCTATCACAGAGACAATCTGCGAATCTGCGTTTTCGGTTCTACTTCCGTTCGCATTATTCCCCCTCATCTCTGTAATATACAAAATTAATTTTATGTCAGTCAAAACCTTATAAATTCGACCGACGAATCACGGTAATTACCTTACCCTTAATCTCATCCCGCCTTACGGGACCAAAATATCGGCTGTCCTTAGCTCCCTCTCGATAATCACAAAGCACAAATACTTCATCACTATTTAGAGCAATGGGATACTTCACATCACTCTCATACTGAGGTGTTGTATAATAAATTTCATTTTCCCAAACGGTACTCCCATTCACTACAAGCGTGGCATCCTCTGTAATCTCTACCGTATCTCCACCTCTGGCAACAATCCTTCCAGTATAAGAAATACCTTCCTTTTCAAAGACAATCACGTCTTGCGCTAAAAAGTCTTGTTCTAGTCGATAATAGAGCATCAAATCCCCTGCACTAATTTTGGGAACCATATCTCCATTTTGCATTGGTGTTATTCCAAACAAAAATCCGAATATCACCCAGAGTAATATCAACAATCCAATTAATCTTTGGAAGAACATATTAATTTCTTCCCTCTGAGCCAGCCTTCGAAGACGAGCCGTAATTACTTCTTCTGGTGTAATGAAAGCCTTCGGCTTTTCTTGCTTTTCTTTTTTCCTACCCATCCGAATCACCCAAAAGCTTTGTTGTCATATCTAATTGTTTTTTTAGATGAGCGATTTCTTCCTCTTTGCCCTCCAAAAGTGCCTTACTTCTCTCCTCCTGCGCCTCAAAAGCTCTTCGATATTCCTTCTGCAAAATCTGTAACTTCTTCCAGACATCTCGTTCATCTATACCACCAAAAAATTTTTTTTGAAATGTCAACTCTTTTAATAAATCCGCAATTTCATCCATATTTTTTGCTGTCATATATCTTCCCTACCTTCTCACTCTGTAAAGCAGGAATCTTCCAACTCCACATAGAACGAAACAAATGGCTGCCATAAACATAAGAACAAACGGTGTTTGGTTGTGAGTCATACCAGTAGGTGGATTTCCATCTTTATGGTTTACACAGATAAGCATATTAGACTCATCTGTCATGTCTTGAGTCACAGTACACATATAAGACTTTTGATTTTCTCCCTCAGAGACCTTTTCTTTGTTTATTTCCCAACTAGTTTTATATCCATCATTATCCGTCTCTGTAACGACTACAGTGGAACCGCTAGGAATATTTTCGATATTATACGTTCCGTCATCTTTTAAAGTAAATGATTTTTCTTCTCCATCATTCCCAATCTTATAAGTAAAATTGAATTCTTTATCAGAATCTGACATATTTCCATCCACTACTTTTTTTACTGTCATAGTACGATTACTAGGAGCGTAAGCATTAGTGAAACTTACTGTCTTTGTCTCACCACCAGCTACTATTCCCACAGAATCATCTTTTCCATCTGTTTTATCTTTATCTGATATTGTTGTAGTTACATCATATCCATTCACCGTATTTCCTTTTTCTGTAATCGTATAGGAAGTATTTGGTGATAATCCAGTAATGATACACGTATATTTCTTAGTTTGGTCATTATATGTAAACTGCGAAATACGATATTCCATAGGTTCTGTTGCATCGTTCAATGAAACCTCAAATACAAGACTCGCCTTCAATGCATTCAATGCGTCTACTGCTTCTTCACCTTCCAAACCAGTAATTTCTTTTTCAATTACAAGTGTTCCTGGATTTAATTGAATAACAGGCTTATCAAAAAGCTCTTCTTCATTCTCTTCATCGTATGTGTAAGTTACTTTTGCCTCATCATTATTATTAGAATAAAATCCTACATCAGAAGCATGTGTTCCTGTACCTGCATCCGCTGTATCTAAATATCCATTTTCACGATATTTCTGGTAAGCTTTCTCTGTCGCCTTAATGGTTGTCGTAACCTGATAATCCCAATTTGCTTCTAGTTTATAATCCTGCGGAAATTCCATTTGAATCTTTCCATTTGAATATATTGCTTTTATCGTCGCTTCTTTGTTTTCTTCTGTTGCAGGCAAGGTTATAGAACTTACATAATTTCCATTACTATCTTTTACAACCTCAGAGCCTTCAGAAGTAATCTCTTCCCCATCTGCCTTCGTCACTTTAATTAGCAGATTCGTCGGAGCTCCATTTGCATCTGTCACTATCTCTACATTTTCACTTAGCGTGTCTGTCACGTTGACATGGTCGCAAAGGAAACTCGTTGTTGACGCTGCAATATCATCAAAAACCTTATTTAAGTCTCCACTTGATGCCGCATAAACTGCTTTCTTGCTTGGCTTTGGTGTAGCACTTTGTCCTACATTGGCAACTAATTCATTTAAATTATTTCTCGCTGTACTATCTTCATTTGCAAAATCAGAACCAACTCCAATGGCGTAAAATTGATCACAACCCATTCCCTTAATTTCTTCTACAGCAGCCGCTTGATTATAACCACCTCTGTCATTACTTCCATTACCAGCTTGCTCATTACCATTTAATCTAAAGGTAGGTAATCCATCCGTCAAAAAGATTACTACTTTTTGAGCATCAGACCTTGCTTTTCCTAACACCGTTTTTCCAAGACTAATACCCGACTGATAGTTAGTTCCACCACCCACTCCAATATTATCTATAGATGTTTTAACATTACCTACACTACTACTCCAATTTTGCTCTGTCTTAGAAGCTCCTGCTGGGCCATCTGCGTTTGTCCCTCTATAGTACCCATTACTACCAAAAGACACTACCGCATATTGAGCATCAATCGTCGCATTCTTACTATTAACTGTATCAATTAAACTCTTCGCAGCAGTTTTGGCATTGTCCATTCTACTTTCATCTTCCATACTTCCCGAACGGTCAATAATCAATAAAATATCCAACTTTGCCTTATTGGTTACGGTACCAACTGCTCCTGAAATGGACAAATTCAAATCGTATATGCCATCCTCTTTTCTAACTACAGTCTTACTTTTTGACAAACTTTTAGTTGGGGTTGGAGATGGTGGCGTCACATTATCTGTTTTATATTCCAAATAAATATCTGCCTTTTGTGTGCTAGTATTCCCTCCAGAATAACTTAAACTACTAACCTCACTATCGCCATTTTTAAAAGTAAGTTTGCGAGTCCTATTATAAGAAGAGCCTGATTGTGATGCTTCCATAGAAGTTATCTCACTTCCTCCAAAACTACCATAATATGCTTTTTGATACGTAAGTCCAGACACAGTTGGAGCCAAATTTGACAGTGTAATAGTCTCTCCATTTGCTATCGTCATATCACTATGTGTTGGCTCATCAATTTCATCTCCATTCGTGTTTATATAGTGAACTGTAACCTCAAAATATTTTGTTCCACTACTACTCCACGTAATCGTAAACGTCGAAAAACTCTCCACCTCAAACTCCGCCAAAGTCTCCTGTCCCTGAACATCCACCTTACCGCTCGTCTCATTTTTGGCATCTGCCACAGTTTCCACCCAAATTCCAGACGCAGTTTTTTCATGATGCTGTACGCTCAAAGATTCTGACTCGGCTCCCTCTGGGGTTGTCATCTCCATAGATACGGAAACTTTGCCTGTTGGCTCTATCTCTTGTCCTGTACTGTCAGTAAATCCAATATCATAAGCCATAAATCCGTCGTACTCAATACTATTTTCTTTATCTAATGCCGCTTTCGCCTCACTATACTGTGCGCTTGTATCTCCATCCTCTTTTAATGCCTTTGCCTTTAATATTGCGTCACTTGGCAATACTCCTGCCTCCGCTCTTACTTTTATGCGCATCTGATCTACTATTGCTTCCGCCTCGTAAGCTTTAGCCTCCTGCTCCGTAGAGCTTTCTATGCTATCTGTTTGTTCTTCATTTACCATATTTTGCAAAGTATCTTTTCGCTCTTTCTCTGTAATAGATTGTATTGCATTCTCTGTAGTACTTTGTTTTGCTTCTTCTATTGTCTCATTTTCTTTCGTTGTTTTACCATCTGACTCCTGATTTTTCTCCTGCTCGCTTGACACATTATTTTCTGCGACAGTCGGCTTTTCTTGCTTATTTTCCTGAGTAGCAGTAGTTATCTTTTCATCATCTTTAGCAAGCGTTTCTTTTACGTCCTTTGGACTCTGCTCCTTTTTATCCGTCTCACCGTCTTTTGTAACAGCAGACGACTCCGTCTGTTTATCTTCCCCACTAATGGCTTTTTCAGACGCAGTTTCCCCCTCTGCCACGCTCGGCGTTTTCGTCGACTCTTGCTCCAAGGTCGCATTATTTTTTGCAAACGCAATCAGTTTGCTATCGCCCAATATGGACATTACCAGCACTAACGTAATCATTACTGCCAAAACCCTTTTCACCTTTTTGACCATTTTACACACTCCATTCATCATCATATTTGGAACTCCTCTGTATTACTACATAATAAGAATTATGTTGTATATGGACAAAAACCTGATTTTTGCGCAAAAAAATAAGACCCCATCACTCTATTAAGGTCTGAATAAAAAACCATTCAAAATTATGTATAATAATTAATATATGTATTCCACACATTTTTTTATTATTTTTTCTGAAACATACTTGCATTTTTCCTTTAACAGTGATAAAATTATGAAAATATAAGAGGTATACAACATAATTCTTATTATGTAGTACATCGTATTTATTGAATAATTATTCAGTATTATATATTTTCTATGAGACGCTTCTCATTCCTATTACCATATGCATCCTATCTAGTACTCTTCGATGCTCTATTCCAGTTGATTTTATATAAATCCTCGTTGTCTCAATATTATAATGTCCAAGTACATCTGCAAGCTTTGCGATATCTTTTTTTATATGATAAAACTCTCTCGCAAAAAGATGTCTTAAATTATGTGGAAATACCTTTCCCGCCTCTACTCCCGCTTTTTTACAGAGTTTTTTCATCTCTCTCCAAATATTACTTCGGTTTATCGCTTTTCCCGCTTTTGTCCGAAACAAACATCCAGATAAAATTCCCTGCTCCTTTCCATACCGACTTAATATCTTTCTCAATTTTTCTGGATAAAAAATCGTTCTCCTTTTACCCTTATTATAAACATTTACCCTTCCCTTTTTCAAAGATTCCACCGTGACAAAGCATAATTCACTAATTCTAACCCCTGTGCTTGCGATTGTCTGCATAATCAAAGATAATCTTTTCTGACCATTTTTATTTGCCGTCAATATCAGCTTTTCATACTCCTCTTTTGTCAGATAAGTATCTTCTGTCTCGTAAAATTCCTTCTGTCTCTTTAATAATTTTACCTTTCCATCTCCCCATCCCATACTGTCACAAAAATGATTGGCAGCTGCCAAATACGTATTAATACTACTAATCTCATACTCCCCACAAGCTTGTAGCCATTCTTTATACTGAATCATATTTTCTTTATTAACAGGTCGTCCATCTAAATATTTCTCCAATTTTCTTAAATCTCGTATATATTTCTCTATTGTACTTTCCTTCTTTTCTTCTCTATATAACTCTCTTCTAAATAGCTCAATTCTTTTTTGATTAATAATACGTTTCATTTTTGCTTCCTTTCTTTTCTAATTCCATATAACCCCTAAAAATAGCAACTCTTTTTTGTAAGTATTTTAAATTCTATGTCGCTATTCCATCATATATGAAAATTAAATTTCTCTATATTATGATGTTGGGGTCAAAAGGTCTTTTGACCCCTATGATACCGAATTGCT
>JAUUSJ010000037.1 GCA_030841965.1 Blautia sp. | reverse complement strand
TTCAGTTATCAATTTTCAGTTAGAATCTCATTTATTGAGATTCCGAGAAGTTATGTTATTATATACTCACAAAGAAAACATGAAGAGAATAAAAAATAAGAGAGAAGAGCAAGAAAGGAAGAAAGATATGTTTGATAAGAAAAAAGTGAAACTTGGTATTGCACCTATTGCATGGACAAATGATGACCTCCCAGATTTGGGAAAAGAAAATACGTTTGAGCAATGTGTCAGCGAGATGGCATTGGCTGGATTTACGGGTTCTGAGGTGGGAAATAAATATCCTAAAAATCCAGAAGTTTTGAAAAAGGCATTGGAACTTCGAGGAATAGAAATCTGTAATCAATGGTTTTCCTCATTTTTAATTACGAAGCCATTTGAGGAAGTGGAAAAAGAGTTTCGTGCACAGTTAGAGTTTTTAAAAGCTATGGGAGCGAAAATCATCGGTGCTTCTGAGCAAAGTTATAGTGTTCAGGGAATGGAGGATACACCAATCTTCGGACATAAATATGTGATGAATGATGAGGAGTGGAAGATATTTTGTGATGGTATGAACCGTCTTGGAAAAATAGCAAAAGAGGAGTATGGAATTTCTCTTACTTTCCATCATCATATGGGAACAGTTGTACAAAACCCAGATGAGGTGGAGAGAATGATGGCAAATACAGACCCAGAATATGTTAGTCTCCTATTTGATACAGGGCATTTTACATACTGTGGTGCAGACCCGCTTGAGATGGTGACAAAATATGTGGATAGAATTAAGCATGTGCATTTGAAGGATATCCGTCCAGAAGTAGTGGAGAAAGTAAAAAAAGAGAATTTGAGCTTTTTGGAGGGAGTTCGCCTTGGAACTTTCACGGTTCCAGGAGATGGATGCATTGATTTTGAGCCGATTTTTAAGGTTTTGGAAGAGAATCATTATGAGGGATATATGCTAGTTGAGGCAGAGCAAGACCCAGCAAAGGCAAATCCTTTAGAATATGCGAAAAAAGCGAGAGCATTTATCGCTGAGAAGACAGGTTTATAGAAAAGTTCGTGAGATAATAAATCTGTTTTTTGACAGAAAGTTATAGAATATAGCATTATATATTGATATGCTTTGATGAAATAGTAAAATCGTTTATTGGTTTGAAAAGTTTCGGTATGGCAGAGAGAATAGAAGAATGATTATTATAGAAAAAGGAGAGAAAAATGATGATTAACGTAGGAATTATTGGAGCAGGAAGAATTGGAAGAGTACATGTAGAGAGCATTTGCACACAGGTGCCAAACGCAAAGGTAAAAATGCTTGCAGACCCATTTATGACAGAGGAGACATCCGAATGGGCGAAGAATATGGGAGTAGAGGCGACAACAAAAGATTATAAGGAGATTTTAGAAGACCCTGAAATCGACGCAGTCTTAATCTGTTCTTCCACAGATACACATTCCCCAATCTCTGTAGAGGCAATTAAGGCAGGAAAGCATGTTTTTTGTGAGAAGCCAATCGACCATGATGTGGAGAAGATTCAGGAAGTTATCGATGCATTAGAGGGAAGTAATGTGAAATATCAGGTTGGATTTAACCGTAGATTTGACCATAATTTTGAGGCAGTTCAAAATGCAGTGGCAGCGGGAAAGGTTGGAGATGTGCATATCATTAAAGTGACATCCAGAGACCCAGAACCTCCATGTGCAGACTATGTAAAAGTATCTGGTGGAATGTTCTTAGATATGACAATTCATGATTTTGATATGGTTCGCTTCCTCGCAGGATGTGACGCAGAAGAAGTATATGTGGAGGCAGCAGTTTTAGTAGACCCTGCAATCGGTGAGGCGGGAGATGTGGACACGGCTGTTATCACATTGAAGATGAAAAACGGTGCCATTGCCGTGATTGATAATTCCAGAAAAGCAGTTTACGGATATGACCAGAGAGCAGAGGTATTTGGCTCAAAGGGTATGGTTGCCACAGCGAATGACTCCGCTTCCACAGCAATTATTAGCAATGCAGACGGTGTGACAGGAGAGAAGCCACTCTATTTCTTCTTAGAGAGATATATGGCTGCCTATGCAAAAGAGGTAAAATGTTTTATCAAGGCAATTGAGGATGATACAGATACCCCTCTTGACGTTATGGATGGTCTTCAGCCAGTTTTGATGGGACTTGCGGCAAAGAAATCTTTAGAAGAGCATCGTCCAGTGAAAATTTCTGAGATTACGATGTAATCTATAAATTTGATATAGATAAAATACGCAGAGTTAGGTGATGCGAGATGGCCCGTGAGCTGTGTCTGGCAGCTTGCGGGTTTTTTGCACCCTTTTTTGAAAGGAGAGAGAAGAATGGATGGAAAAAAATTGAGTTGGGGAACGAGAATTTCCTATGCAGGTGGAGATGTCGCATGTAATGTCATTTTTGGTATGGTCGGAACATTGCTCACACTTTTTTATACGGATTATGTGGGGATTAATGCGGCAGTCGTAGGTATGGTTATGTTATTGTCCAGGTTATTTGACGGTGTATCTGACCTTGTTATGGGTATTATTGTAGAAAATACGAAATCCAAATGGGGGAAATCAAGACCATGGATTTTATGGATGAGTGTCCCATATGCATTGTCAGCAGTTTTATTATTTACAGTGCCTCGGACGACTAGTATGGTACAGGCGATTTATATTTTTGTGACATATAATTTTTGCACGACGGTATGTTATACGGGATTGAATCTTCCTTACGGAAGTTTGTCTGCGATGATGACTCGTGTATCTGCAGAGCGAGATATGTTAAGTGTAGTGAGAATGGGATTATCTCCTCTTGGAAGAATTATGGCAGTGACTTTTACGCTTCCGCTTGTCAAGATTTTTGGTGATGACCAGGCGGCTTGGATAAAGACGATGTCGATTTGGGCAGTGATTGCATTGATTTTATTGATTATCTGTTTTAAGAACTGTGAGGAGACAGTTGTGATAGAGGCGCAAAAGAAAGCGAAAAAGATTTCTGTTGGAAAGAGCATGAAGGCGTTGGTGACAAATCAATATTTCTGGGCAGTGCTTGTACTTTGGATGCTTCAGAGTGTTTCTTTTGGAATTTCGGGAACGATTTTGCCGTATTATTGTAAGTATATTTTCCATAATGATACGTGGATGTACAGTGCTTTGTATTTGACGGAGACTCTTGTTTTAGTGGGATGTATTTTCTTATGTGCTCCGCTGATTCGGAAGTATGGAAAAAGAAATGTGGCGTTGGCAGGAGCGTTTATTGCGTTGGCTGGTCAGTTATTGTTTTTTATAAATCCACAGAGTTTTGGATGGATGGTTATGAGCTGTGTGGCCCGTGCGATTGGATTGGCGCCTCTTAATGCGGCAGTGTTCGGAATGGTCGGAGATGTAGTGGAGTTTGGTCAATGGAAGACACATATTCGCCAGGAGAGCTTGATTTTTGCTGGAGGGTCGATTGGAACGAAGGTCGGTTCAGGTGTGGCGTCTGCGACGATGACGGGGCTTTTGTCATTGGCGGGGTATATTAGTTCTGCAGCGGGAACGATAGAGCAGCCTCAGCAGGCGTTGGATATGATTATTAATATTTATAAGGGAGGAACGTTGATTGTTGCAGTTTTGGCGGTGATTACGCTTTCGTTGTATAGACTAGATGGGAAGTATGATGGAATTATGGAAGAGTTGGCGAAGAGGGAGGCTTGTGGAGAGTTGTAGAGGGAGCATGGATGAATAACAGATAATAGTGAGAGAAGAGAGGGGATAGAATGGAGAGAGACGCTGAGAGAAGAGACAGGGATATGTCCCGCAAACACGTTCGTTCCCACGATTTTTCGACATACGCTGATATATGCCGCTTCCCGCAAACTCGCAGCTACGCTGCTCAGACAGTGCTCCAGCGGCAAAGCTAAGTATATCGAAAAATCGCTCCACTCTCTATCGTTTTCGGGGCATATCCCTGTCTCTTCTCTCAGCTGTGTATTGGCGAAACTTTATGGAGTGGTTGGTGGTTTGGAAATTTTATAGTAATTGATTTGATGCACTTGGGATGGTAGTCTTGGGTGTTTTTTGTGTTGGTGAAAAGTTTTCTATTATGATGATAGGGGGAAGAATTAAACAATATTATTTTTTATTAAATATTCAGCGGTATCAAGGACAGTTTTCTTTGCACAGTGAGATTGTGTTCATAGTAAAAATTGCTTTTAGGAATTGAAACTCATGTTGTATTTCTTTCTTGTGTATAGTATAGTAGATAAAAATGGATTGTATTTGGCCGTTTGGAAAAGCCAAAGGGGTGGCGATATTATGGGATTGTTGAAAAGCAGTATAGTTGATTAGAGTATAATTGATTAGAAGGAGGAAATTAGATGCAGCATGAATGTAGAATCACAGTTTTGGAAACGAAGGTATTTCCAGAATTGCAGGAAAAATATTTGGCGGATCCGAAGTCGGGACCATGTCCCTGTTTTAAGGCTGGAGATACATTTCTTTTGAAAAGGACACCGCAACAGGATGATTTTTATCATCTTATGAACGGCAAGTTCTGTGGAGAAGCGTGGGATGCTGTCAGCAGATATGTATATACAGCATTGCAGGGCGGCTCCATCATGCATGGGTGGACAAATGATGAGAGAATGATGATTGCCTGTTGTAATGACGGAACGAGACCTGTGATATTTAGGATAGAGAGAATTGATATCCCAGAGAGTGAGGAAGAAAAGCAGTGGCTTGAGAGACAGAATTTCAAGAATACTGTGGATAATGCTTATACAGGATAATAGAACTTGGGATTTGTGGGGTAATTATGGATTTTGATTTTAAGGAGGGATGACTATGAGAGCGTATCCAGAAGATTATTTAAATGATGTGGTGGAAAGTCAGGGTAAACTTTTTGATTTCGTTGCTCAAAGTTTTCCTGATATGGATACCGAAGATTTTATTAAGACATATATGACAAGCAAAACAAGAAAAAGCATTGATGAAGCGAAAGCTTATGTTAATACGATGAGTGCCAAGGAATTATGGGAATATTTTATTGAAACGGAGGGGTATTCTTTAAAGTCTGGTAAGTCCCTTGGCGGATTTATGCCCGATTGGATTGGGGAGTTTTATGCTTATTATCAATGGTATTATAATATTCCGAGTGCGGAAATACTGAAAAAAGTACCGCTTAATTTTTTGAAGAAAGCTTATTACGGTCTGCACGATTTGGAGCTTGAATTGGCGGTACAAAAAGTTGGTGAAGTATGATGAAGATTATTTGTTTTCACAATCCGAATGAAGAGAACGGTTATCTTAGCAATTGGTATCCCTCATTCTTTACGGCAGACGGCGTGGCTTTTTCCTCTATCGAACAATTTATGATGTACCGCAAGGCAATTTGTTTTTGCGATGAACTTGTGGCGACTCAAATCCTTTCGACAAATGATGTTGCCAAAATTAAGGCACTCGGCAGACTTGTATCAAATTATAATGAGAGTTATTGGAATGGTGTTCGTCAGATTGTAGTTTATGAGGGATTGCTTGCTAAATTTTCTCAAAACGATAACTTGAGGAACCAACTCAAAGCAACTGGTAATGCTGTTTTAGCTGAATGTGCGGTAAAAGATAAGATTTGGGGGATTGGATTGTCAATGAAAGATGCTGATAGATTTAACATAGAGAAATGGAAAGGGAAAAATCTGCTTGGATACACACTAATGATGGTGCGTGAACGGCTGTAATTGTCTTTTAATTGGGAACAGTGTAAGTTAGAGAAGTCATACAATATTATGAAATCTTTGCCTGAAAAAATGTTTATTTAAAGAGGTGAGATTGATATGAAACGATTAGATCCTGAAATAATAGATTATTATAATAACGAAGTCGTTATAATGATTTCAGAAAAGTATGGATTAAGTCAAATGGAAGCTTTTAAATTTTTTGTAAGCTCCAAAACTCATGAAATGCTTGAAAATGAAGAATATGGAATGACAGATTTTGGTGCGGAAGCATTATTTGAAATTTGGGAGTGTGAAAAAATTACTGGAGACCCACGAAATTCGATTTATATACGAGGTGAATAAAATGACAGAGGAAATGAAATTTTTCATGTATCTTTTGGAATACTATGCTGCTTACAAAAACATGAAAAGTGGCGATGTACTCAAAGAATGGGAAACCCGCCTGGTAAATAGCGTAAAATTTTATTCGGACTAAAACATAAGGATGGGATAAGGTAAAATTACAAATCACAGCCTCTATCACTTTATTGGAACATCGTGGAAGGACTCTATCTCATGAAATCCGAAGGTAAATTTACACTATACCTCTTACTCTGAATTGATATAGGAAGTCATTTACATACACAAATCATCGTTTATCGTTTTTTTAAATTGTAAAATAATTCCATTATGTTCATAATATCATAAAATTTTCCTTGTCACAAGATGGCAAGATAATAATGACAATATATCAGCGTGAGTCAGCTTTAATAGTCTTAATTTTAGACTATTGACAAGGCGATATTTACATGATAAAATAGTCCCAAAATAAGACTAAAGCGAGGGGTGATATAAATGGATGATCCACAAATTGTTAGTCAGGTGTCTCAATTTTGTGAGGAATATCATGTGATAAATATGGTTTATGAAGATTACGCACGCACCGTGGATATTTCTTATACGAGTCTGCAAATACTGACAATGATTATGTTTACAAAAGAATGTACACAGAAAATAATCTGCGAAAAAACATTTCTTCCGAAACAGACAGTGAATGCGGTTGTCACAGGATTTTATAAAAAGGGAATCGTTGAGCTTCGGGAATTGCCTAGTGACCGGAGAAATAAGACAATTCATTTAACGAAGGAGGGAACTGTGTACGCAGAACAAATTATTCCTAAAATCCGAAAAGCGGAATATGCTGCTTTCGAGAAATTGACTTCCGAACAGAGAAAAAATTTACTGGAAGCTATTCGAATTTATGGGATTAGCTTTCGGGAAGCTATGCTTGGAGAAGTTAATAATAAATAAATATCAATAAAATATTCCCCCTTTTTAGGGGGATAAATAAAAGACTATTAGTCCCAAAATTGTACATTATAAAATATTGACTAAAGGAGAGATGATATGGCAAAAACGATTGATATGACACAGGGAAAGCCGTCAAAATTGCTTTTAAAATTTGCATTCCCTGTTCTGATTGGAAATTTGTTTCAACAGTTATATACACTGGTAGACCGCGTGATTGTCGGTCAGTTTGTAGGAGCGAATGCTTTTTCGGCGGTAGGCTCAACAAATGCATTGTCTATGATGTTTATGTCTATGTGTATGGGAACCGCTATTGGCGCAGGTGTGGTGGTTTCTCAATATTTTGGTGCGAAAGATAAGAAAAACACGGCGAAAGCCATTGCAAATGGAGCATATGTCGGCGTAATTGTAGCGCTTATTATGACGGCTGTGGCATTATTAGCTACAAAGCCGATTCTTATTTTGTTAAATACACCAGCCACACTTATGGATGACGCAGTTTCTTACATGAGAGTATTTATGGGAGGGTTGCTTGCGGTATCCCTTTACTATACACCTTTTTCTATTTTAAGAGCATTGGGAGATTCAAAAACTCCGCTGATTTTTCTTGCCTTTTGCAGCATATTAAATATCATTCTTGACATCATTTTTGTTGTCCCGCTTGGAATGGGAGTGGTAGGTGCTGCCATTGCTACTGTAATGGCACAGGCGATTGCTGCGGTTTTATGTATCATTTATGCGTTCAAAAAAGTACCGCAGTTTCATGATACGGTTCATTATTTAAAACCAGATAGCGTGATTATCCGACAGACATTAAAAGTGGGGATACCAACTGGATTTCAGTATTCTTTGATGTATATTTCAAGCATTGCTTTACAGCGCGTTGTAAATGGTTTTGGAGAAAGCGTAATAGGAGCTTTCACATCCACGACCCAGATTGAATTATTAGTACAGCAGATTTACGCTGCACTTGGAACAGCAATGGTAACATATACAGGCCAAAATATTGGTGCTGGAAAACCAGATAGGGTGAAACAAGGTATGCGTTCTGCTATGTGGATTAGCGGAATCGTGTCGGTGATTTTATTGGCAGTTTTCTGGCTGGGCGGTAGCTTGGTTATGAGTATTTTTGTACCAAATCAGGATATTATTTCATTAGCTTCCAGCGGTATTCGTATTACAAGTCTGTTCTTTATGGCGCTTGGAGTTGTGCAGGTGCTTCGCTATCTGTTGAATGGAGCTGGGGATTCTATATATGCCTTAGTAAACGGTATTGTGGAAATTATTGCTCGAATTGGATTTGCTTTTTTGCTGACAGCGATTCCGTTCATCGGTATGTGGGGAATCTGGCTGACAACAGGGCTTACATGGCTGGTAACGGCAGTATTTGCCTTTTGGCGTTACAAAGGCGGTGCATGGATATCAAAATCGCTTGTAACAGGAAGGGGGAATGACTAATGCAAAAAACAATCTGCAAAGTTTATTGCAAATATGGTGATTACTAAAACAAGAATCAATAAGAGCTTGGAAGATACAAATTAGGAGGACAGATAGATGAAGAAAAAAATATTGGTTTTGGCGGGCAGCGCCCGCAAACAGGGAAATTCTTCCTTGATGGCAGATGAATTTATTCGAGGAGCAAGAGAAGCAGGTCATGACGCTGAAAAAATTTATTTAACAGATAAATCTGTCAGAGGATGTCTTGGCTGTGGAGCTTGCCATCGAAACGGCGGACAATGTATACAAAAGGACGACATGAATGAGATTTACGAAAAAGTGAAATCCGCAGATAGTATTGTTTTTGCCTTCCCCGTATATTTTTATACTTGGAATGGACAAATGAAAACGGTTCTTGACCGTTTGTATGCGGTAGAGCCGTTGCTGACAAACAAAACTTTTTATATGCTAGCATCTGGTCAGGCTCCAACCGAAGAATATATGACGACTATGATTGAAAGTTTTCGCAAGTATATCGGTTGTTTTCGGGCTGGCGGAAATACAGAAGGAGGATTTGTATTTGGATATGGTACAGATAAGCCAGGAGATGTTGTAGGGACTTCTGCAATGGAAAGGGCATATCAAATGGGAAAGGCACTGTAAGATGTGATAATAGATAGTAAGAGAACGTGATATTTTATAGAGTTTCAGCATCAAAATAGGATTCCTCACAAGCTAGGAAGTTACGTCATATTTTAAATGTCGAGAAGAAGTCTCAATCCCCCATTTTTTACTCGACATAAAAACTTACATCCTATGGAATTAATTAAAAAAATAACTGAAATATAAGGAATCCTATCTTCTTTTGTAGTAAAATTAAGGTAATAAAACAAAATCTATACGAAACAAAATTAGGAGGATTCCTTACGACTCATTTTACGTTAAAGGTTACTTTGTCATTTTATAATAGCAAGATTTTGAAAAAGCGTTGGATACGTATTATCCAGACGTTCTGAGGTTTCCCATAAGGAAATTTGTCGAACTGCAATTTATCGTAGTATAAATTTCTAATTTTTACTGGTATCTTATTCTGTTCTGTGTTAAAATAAATTTCACAAAAAGTGTAATTTATTTTAATAGAGATTATGAGGTGTGAAAATGCTGAAAAACAACATAGAAGTTGATGTCAAAGTAAAATGTATAGAGACAGAAACTACACAAGCGAAACTTGCTGAGATGATTGGCACTACGCCATCTTATGTAAATCGATTAATCAAAAAGAAAGATGGAATAATTAATAAATATTTTGTCGAGATGCTTGATAAGCTCGGATACGATATAGAGCTAACATATATTAAAAAGAAAGGAGCCGCCGAGAAATGAAAGCAAGTGAAAACCAAATTCTTCGATTTATAGGTGGTCCAGATAAAAATTTTATCATTCCAGTTTACCAGAGACCTTACAGCTGGAAGAAAGAAAACTGTGTCCAGCTTATAAAGGATTTGACGGATGTGTATAAACGAGGATATGAATCTCACTTTTTTGGGTCAATAGTGTTTGTATCCCAAAATAACGGAGTTTGCGAAGAGTATACTATTATTGACGGTCAGCAGCGGATAACGACAGTTTCTCTTCTTTTTTTAGCGATTAGGAATTATATATTGTCACATCCGGAAATAACTGTTTCTAACATTAAACCAGAAAAAATATATAATTCCTATCTGATAGATGAATATGCGGAAGATGAGAAAAAGCTGAAATTAAAATTAGTTCAAGGGGATGATGATGCCTATGATGTATTGTTGAGCGGCAAAGCGCCAATAGAGAACACAAGTATAACCGCAAATTATAGTTATTTTTATGATGAAATATCAAAACTTGGAATCGAGGAGATAAAAGGACTTTATGATGCTATCACAAAACTTGATATTGTGAGTATCAGCCTGCAACCTCAAAACGGGGATAATCCACAGATGATTTTCGAGAGCCTTAACTCTAAAGGTCTTGAGCTGGAGCCGGCAGATAAAATACGAAATTTTGTGCTCATGGGGCTTAAGAATAAGCAACAGGAAAAGTTTTACAGGACATACTGGGAACCGTTGGAAAACGTAGTGGATCGTAATGAGATGAACAAATTCATAAGATATTATCTTGATGTGAAAACGCGAAAGCTTATTAATGAGAAGAAACTATATCTGGAATTTAAATATTATCAACAGAACAGTGGAATCTCAGTTGAAAGTATTTTAAAGGATATGCTCGAATTTGCCGAATATTATCATATAATCAGCAATCCTTGCGATAACCGTAAACCATATACACAAATATTGCAACGGATTAATAGGCTTGATGTTAAAACATGTATCCCGCTTATGATGGATTTGTTTAAGGCACTCAATGATTCAGATATATCTGAGGGTGAATTATGTGATGCATTAAATATTATTGAGAATTACATAGTTAGGAGAGAAATATGCTCTTTGCCGACCAATGTATTGAACAAAGTTTTTGTTCAGATGGGTGCGGATATCGAACGGGATATTGATACAGATAATATTAGTTATTTTGAAGCTTTCCGATACGAAATTCTTAAGAGAACAGGCAAGAGCAGATTTCCGAGCGATCATGAGTTTGAGGATAAGTTTACAACATATGATTTATACAATACTAAATCCGCAATGAAAAAATATATTTTGGAAATGCTCGAGAATTTCAATAACCGAGAACAAGTTGCGGTTGATAAGCTTGTTTCAGATGGTACTCTTACAATAGAACACATCATGCCACAGACGTTGTCAGAAGAATGGAAAAATCAGTTGGGTAGCAATGGGGAACTAATACACAAAAAATACGTTGATACCATAGGAAATCTTACCCTTACTGCTTACAACAGCGATTATAGTAATTCATCATTTCAGGTAAAGAAAACTATGCCTGGAAAGGGATTTCTCGAAAGTAAGCTTTCGCTTAATGAATTTGTTAAAAAGTGTGATACATGGGGCGAGAAGGAAATACAGAAGCAAGCTAAATTGCTGTACGAAAAGGCGCTTAAAATTTGGTGGATTCCTAAGTCATCTGATAGAACAGAAGAAAAAGATGAGTGGATCGATTGGGATGAGGATTACGATTTTACAAATAAGAGAATAGGTCAGATTGCTGTATTGGACAGCGTCATTAAAACCTTGGACATGACAGATGCATACAGAAAAATCCATGAAACTTTGTATGAACTTGAGCCGACAATTTACCATTCACATCAAATGTCCTGGTTTAGTGAGTCCAAGGAAAAGCTTAGGAGGGCTTATCAAATAGGAAGAAATGCATATATCGAAACTAATAAAAACAGTCGGGAAAAGGTAAACACAATTAAGTTTATGGCAGAACTTTTCAATCTTAATTCTCATGACATTAGGTTTCTTATACAGGAAAAGCAGGATAGGTCGGAGTTAAATATTGATGATGAATCTACATACAGAAATGTAGCAGTTGGTAAACTTGCTTATGAGTTTATAGCGAGATTATTGAAAAGTAATGCAATTGATGCAGATGAGATAAGTAAATTAAAAACAAAAGAATATACAAAGCAACTTTTCAGCGGTGTGGATTATCCTGTTTTAGCTGATAATCGTAACGCCAATAGGGGGAACAGCAGTCCTATTAGATACAGAAAAAGACCGTTAGTTTACGAAGGTAAGGAGATTTATGTGACAACTCAGTGGTTCGATAAGAACCGTGAGGATGTCATAAAATGGTATAAAAGCCATTTTATATAATTTATTTATAACTATATTATTTTAGTGTATTTCCCATATGGGCATGGTGGTATGCAGAAAGTTTGCAAAAGATTTTAAGGAGTTAAATTCATATTTAGAAGTTGCAAAAATTCAGGGGTTCGAATTGAGAAGAAACAAGTTATGTTCATAATAATATGATAAAAAGCTGAGAGAACGGCTTGCAGATAGGTCTAAGGAGGTGTACGTTGGTGGAGGAAAGCCAAAATATTGAATGGAAAGAGTCTTGGCGAGATGAATATCTCAAATGGATATGTGGTTTTGCGAATGCTCAAGGCGGGAAAATTTATATTGGTACAGATGATAAAGGTAGAGTGATTGGCTTGCAGAATAGCAAAAAGTTGTTGGAGGATATTCCTAATAAAGTGCGAGATATCCTTGGTATTATTGTAGATGTGAATTTATTGAAGAAAGAAGGAAAAGATTATATTGAAGTTTGCGTTAATCCAAACAGCTATCCTGTAAATTATAAAGGTGAATATCATTATAGGAGTGGGAGTACCAAGCAGCAATTGAAGGGACAGGCATTGAATCAATTTTTGTTGCAGAAAACTGGGATTACATGGGATAGTGTGCCAGTTCAGGGGGTAGCAGTACAGGATTTAAGAAATGATAGTTTTGATATTTTTCGGGAACAAGCGGTTCTCAGTAAGAGAATGGACAGTAAAGATATTGATGCTACCAATGAGCAACTACTTGATAGCCTGAATTTAATTGAGAATGGGTAACTGAAAAGAGCGGCAATTTTGCTTTTTCATCATAATCCAGAAAAATGGATACCGGGAGCGTATGTTAAGATTGGCTATTTTAAATCGGATTCTGAACTGCGGTATCAGGATGAGATACATGGCTCTTTAATATCTCAAGCGAATAGAGTGGTTGATCTTATTTTTACAAAATATTTGAAGGCAGAAATTTCTTATTTTGGTGTAACAAGGGTAGAAACTTATCCTTTTCCCAAAGATGCAATTAGGGAAGCTGTTTTTAATGCTATTGCACACAAATTCTATGGTGCATTGATTCCTATTCAAATCAGTGTGTATGACGATAAAATTTATATTGCGAATGACTGTATTTTTCCGCAAGACTGGACGATAGATGATCTGATGGGAAAGCATCGGTCAAGACCATATAATCCTTTAATCGCCAATACGTTTTTCAGAGCTGGTTTTATTGAGGCATGGGGACGTGGAATTGAAAAAATCAAAGATAGTTGCAAAGAAGCTGGAAACCCTATGCCAGAATATACAATTAAGCGTGAGGACATTATGGTTATGTTCAAGAGCTTGGTTAGTGATACTAACCAAGGTACTAACCAAGCTAACCAAGATGGTAATAATTCCATTGACATACGTATTTTGAAAGTAATTCAAGAGAATCCAACGTTGTCCCAGAAAAAAATTGCAGATATCATTGGAGAAAAGTACAGTACAGTAAAGTATTATATGGAATCTATGAAAAAATCTGGTGTTATAAAAAGAGAAGGTTCCAGCCAAAAGGGAAAGTGGATTATTCTATAGTTATATTTTATCCAATTCAATAATAAGATTGCTCTGCCAATACAGTCAGCTCGTAAGTTTTTTTAGGCTGGCTGTTCTTTTTTGATAGAAATCTTGAAAGGAAATCGACATTCCTTATTAAAATTAAGTCTTGGATACGATGTTATCATATTTAAAACAATAGTAAAGCGATTTTACAAAGTTTTACCAATATACAGCCGAGAGAGCCGGGAGATATCTGTCACGAAAACGATAGAGAGTGGAGCGATTTTTCGATATACTTAGCTTTGCCGCTGGAGCATTGTTTGAGCGCCGTAGGCGTGAGTTTGCGGGAGGCGGCAAAAATCAGCGTATGTCGAAAAATCGTGGGAACGAACGTGTTTACGGGGCAGATATCTCCCGGCTCTCTTGGCGTCTATTCCCATTATCCCATCCTCCCCCTTTTCAATTCATAAAATATATTCATTCATAAAACACACCAAATCTATACCTTTCAATCAAAAAATGTCCTTCTATCCTCATTTCTTCTATTCTTTCACAACACAAAAGCACGCAAAAAGCACGTAACACAAAATCTACGCATTTAATGAAAGAAAAAATCATAAATGCTGAAAAAATAAACAAAAACACGAGAATAAAAGCATAAAAAATATACATTTTGTAGAAAATCAAAAAACAAGGAAAAAACTATTGCACACAAAGAAAAAGCGTGCTATTATAATAACACAAACAAAAAAGAGAGAAATACACACAAACAAGCACGCAAAACACACAAGCAAATAAACATACAAAAACAAACATATAAACCTACAAATACAACTATAAAAACAAATATAAAAAAGCAAACAAATGGAGGGTAAAAGATGAAGTATATTAACTTTGACGAGTCAAGAAAGTATGACTTAGTATTACTTGGAAGAGTAGCAATTGATTTTAATCCAGCTTATAGCGAAGAAGTAAAGGAAGAATTTAAACCTTTAAAAAAAGTTCACTATTTTGAAAAATTCGTCGGCGGTTCTCCTGCCAATATCGCAGTAGGAGTTACCCACCACGGGATGAAAGCAGGATTTATCGGAAAAGTATCCGATGACCAGTTCGGAGAGTTTGTCGTTGACTATTTCAACGAGCAGGGAATTGACACTTCTTGCATTTCTAAATGCACTGGTGGAGAAAAACTCGGACTTACCTTTACAGAAATGCTATCCCCAAAAGAGAGCAGCATTTTGATGTATCGAAATTGCATCGCAGACCTTCAACTCCATGTGGACGATATCGATGAGGAGTATATAAAGAGTGCAAAAGCAATCTTAATTTCTGGTACTGCATTGGCAGAGAGTCCATCTCGCGAGGCAGCAATTAAGGCAGTGATGCTTGCGAAGAAAAATGATACAAAGATTATTTTTGATATTGATTATAGAGAATATAACTGGAAGAACGAGGATGAGATTTCCATTTACTATTCTATCGTCGCAAAGGAAGCTGATATCATCATGGGCTCCCGAGAAGAATTTGACCTCACAGAGAAATTGATTCAGCCGGGAATGACGGACGAGGAAAGTGCAGTATACTGGCAGAATTATAATGCAAAGATTGTTGTTATCAAACACGGTATGAAGGGCTCAACCGCTTATACTTGCGATGGTCAGAAATTTAGTATCAAGCCATTCCCAGTAGAGGCGAGAAAAGGCTTCGGCGGCGGAGATGGATACGGCTCTGGATTCTTATATGGATTATATCAGGGATGGGAAGTCATCGATTGTCTCGAGTTTGGTTCCGCAGAGGCATCTATGATGGTTAGAAGCAATAACTGTTCCGATTCTCTTCCAAATGCAGAGGCAGTACATGCATTTATCAAGGAGGAAAAAGAAAAATTCGGCGAGATGATTGCGAGAGTGTAAGAGAAAATAGAAGGATAAAGGATAAGCCTATAAGATACGAATAAATAAGTGTATTGTAATTGTATAAGATAAAAATATAAAGTTAAAAGAAAGTGAAGAGATAAAAAGAATAAAAAAGAGATAGCAAAATAGAAAAAGAGAAAGGAAAGGGAGTTAAGATGGCAAAAACAATTAGAATGACAACAGCGCAGGCAATTGTAAAGTTTTTAGATAATCAGTATATAAGCATGGACGGCGAGGAGACAAAATTTGTCGAGGGATTTTTTACAATCTTTGGTCACGGAATTGCAGTAGGTTTAGGGGAAGCCTTGGATACGAATCCTGGACAGCTTCGTGTTCTTCAAGGAAGAAATGAGCAGGGAATGTGCCATACGGCAATCGCATTTGCAAAGCAGAGCAATAGAAGAAAGATTATTCCATGTGCATCCTCTGTCGGACCTGGAGCGGCAAATATGGTGACAGCATGTGCCACAGCGACGGTAAATAATATTCCACTTTTAGTTTTCCCAGCGGATACATTTGCATCCAGACAGCCAGACCCAGTGCTTCAGCAGTTAGAGCAGAGCAGCAGTTTAGCAGTGACAACAAATGACGCATTTAAGCCTGTATGTAAATATTGGGATAGAATTACAAGACCAGAGATGGTTATGACAGCGTTAATCAATGCGATGAGAGTTTTGACAGACCCAGCTGAGACAGGTGCATGTTGTATTGCATTATGTCAGGATGTGGAGGGAGAATCTTTTGATTTCCCAGAGTATTTCTTTAAGAAGAGAGTACATAGAATTACGAGACCAGTGGCAGTTGAGGAGGAGATTGAGGATATCGCAAATATTATCGCAGAGGCGAAGAAGCCACTTGTTATCGTGGGTGGCGGTGTTCGCTATTCGGAGGCTGGCGAGGTAGTGGAGAAATTCTGTGAGGAGTTTCATATTCCATTTGGCGAGTCACAGGCGGGTAAGAGTGCATGTAAATCAAGTCATTCATATTGTCTTGGAGGCATTGGTGTGACAGGAACTTACGCTTCTAATATTATCGCAAAGGACGCCGATGTTGTAATCTCAATCGGTTCTAGAATGTCTGACTTTACGACAAGCTCGAAGAGATTATTTAAAAATGAGGATGTACAGTTTGTGACAATTAATAATTGCAGATATCATGCTTATAAGATGGACGCAGTAAAGGCAGTCGGCGATGCGAAGGTCACAGTGGAGGCTTTGGCTAAGAAATTAAGAGAGAGAGGATACTGCTCTACTTATACGACAGAGATTCAAGAGGCAAAGGCTGTCTGGGATAAAGAGATGGCAAGACTTAGTGGAATCGAGTATACGGGAGATGATTTTGAGCCAATTATTCAGGCGAGAGACCCAAGAACAATTCCAGAGTTTGTCAAGATGACAAACGGAAAGATTACACAGACAGCGGCGTTGGCGGCAATCCGCAGAGTGATTGATGAGGATGCGACGATTATCACAGCTGGCGGTTCTCTTCCAAGCTGTATGCAACGTATGTGGACGACAGATAAGCGCGGCGGATATCATGCAGAGTACGGATATTCCTGCATGGGTTACGAGGTCGCAGCGACATTAGGTGTGAAGTTCGCAGAGCCTGATAATGAAGTATACTGTGTTGTCGGTGATTCTAGTTTCCAGATGCTTCACAGTGAGATTATGACAATTATGCAAGAACGAAAGAAAGTAAATATTTTAGTATTTGATAACTGTGGATTTGGATGTATCAATAACCTTGAGATGAATCACGGAATTGGAAGTATTGCGACAGAATTTCGCTATACAGACGGAAAGAAACCTTGTGGAGATTTAATTCCTGTTGATTATGCAAAGATTGGCGAGGGATATGGATTAAAGAGCTATACTTGTAGGACAATCGCAGAGCTTGAGGCAGCCTTAGAGGATGCAAAGAGCCAGAATATTGCATGTCTCTTCGACTTAAAGGTTATTCCAAAGACAATGACAGACGGTTATGAGTCATGGTGGAATGTAGGAATTGCCACAACTTCCGAGAAGGAATCCGTGAGAAAGGCATGTGAGGGTGTCATGGAAGGAAGAAGCGAGGCAAGAGATTACTAAAATTTTGGAAAATATAAAAGAGAGAATAGGAGATGAATTTCATGAGTAAAGTATTTGGCTATCCAAAATTTGACGAAAATGGTGAGATGATATTAACAACATATGATAATGAATATAATGCGATGATGATGGATATTCGTGTGTATAGCATGAAGGCTGGCGAGACGAGAAAGTTTGGTCGCGAGAAAGAGGAGATGGCAGTTCTTCTCCTGTCTGGAAAACTGACTTATTACTGGGAGGGAAGAGAAGAGACCGTGAGCAGGAAGGATGTATTTACAGAGGGACCATGGGCATTGCATACATGCAAGGCAGTGGAAGTTTCGGTCACGGCAAAGGAGGAGACAGAGATTCTTGTCCAGTGCACGAAAAATGAGAGAGAGTTTGCAAGCCGCCTCTACGCACCAGAAGATGCGCCTTGGGGATATTCCAGTGTCGGAAAGTTTGGAAATGTGGCAAAACGCCGTGTGAATACAATTTTTGACCATGATATCTGCCCAGAATCCAATATGGTTCTCGGCGAGGTATTAAATGACAGAGGAAATTGGTCTGGATATCTTCCACATAGACATCCACAGCCAGAGACATATTTCTTTAAGTTTGACCGTCCAGAGGGATTTGGAGCGAGCTTTGTCGGTGACCAGGTATTTAAGAGCGTGGATAATAGTTTTTCCGCCATCCCAGGAGGAGAGCTTCACCCACAGGCAGTTGCACCGGGATTTCAGATGTATACTTGCTGGATGATTCGCCATATCGATGGAAATCCATGGCTTCAGACAGACCGCTGTGAGGATGAGAGATACACTTGGATGCATGACGCACAGTTTTAGTGAAAATAAAAAATAGAAAAGGAGAAATGAATTATGGCAAGAGAATTTATTGTACCAGGACAGATTATTACAGGCTCAGGCGCACTTGATATGGCAGAAGCTACATTGGGACAGCTTGGAAAGAAGGCTATGATTGTAACAGATAAAGTAATGATTCAATTGGGAAACTGTGAGAAGGTAGAGGCAGCTCTTAAAAGTCAGGGAGTAGAATATACGATTTACTCTGAAATCGTGGGAGAGCCTACGGATACGATGATTGAGAATGGTCTTAGACAGTATAAAGAAGAAAACTGTGATTTTTTGGTAGCTTTGGGAGGAGGAAGTCCGATTGACTCTATGAAGGCGATTGGTTCTCTCGTTGTAAATGGAGGAAATATCTCCGATTATATGGGAAAAGTGATTGATGTAAAGATGCCACCGATGGTAGCAATCCCAACAACGGCTGGAACGGGCTCTGAGGCGACACAGTTTACGATTATTACAGATACCAAAAAAGATATCAAAATGTTATTAAAAGGAAAAGTATTAATGCCATCTCTGGCAATTATTGACCCACAGTTTACGATGACAGCACCTCCAAAAATTACAGCTGCGACAGGTCTTGACGCACTCTGCCATGCAGTGGAGGCATATACTTCCAATAAAGCGCAGACATTGTCGGATACTTTTGCAATGTCAGCAGTAAAACGTATTTTTAAATATTTGCCAGTTGCTTTCCATGACGGAAAGAATGAGGAGGCGAGAGTGGAGATGTCAGTGGCGGCTTTGGAGGCAGGTATCGCATTTAATAATGCATCTGTCACATTAATCCACGGTATGAGTCGTCCAATCGGAGCATTATTTCATGTCGCACATGGTTTGTCCAATGCGATGCTTATCAAGGAATGCTTAGGATTTGCATTGGAGGGAGCTTATGAGAGATTTGCAGAGCTAGGAAGAGCAGTGGGAGTGGCAGAGATAACAGACTCTGATAAAGAGGCAAGTGAGAAATTCCTGGTTGCTACAGTAGCTTTGGTGGAGGAATTAGAGACACCGACATTGGAGGAGTTTGGAATTGATAAAGAAGCGTTCTTTGGCGTGATTGAGAAAATGGCGCATGACGCTATGGAGAGTGGAAGTCCACAAAATACAAGAAGAGCCATTACAAAAGAAGATATAGAGCAGATGTATAGAAATCTCTGGAAATAAATATCGTAGCCAGACTGAGAGGAGAGAGGGAGACATGGCATTAGTGAAAATGAAAGCCCTGTTAGAGCAGGCGAGAGAGAATCATAGAGGAGTAGGTGCATTTAGCGTCGGAAATATGGAGATGATAAAGGGCGCAGTGCAGGCGGCTGAGGAGTTAAATACACCGATTATTTTGCAGATTGCAGAGGTGAGGCTAAAACATTCTCCTTTGGCTCTTATGGGACCTATGATGGTACAGGCTGCAAAGGAGGCAAAAGTAGATATCGCCGTGCATCTTGACCATGGCTTGACGGTAGAGACGGTAAAGAAGGCGTTGAAGCTTGGGTTTACATCGGTTATGTTTGACAGTTCTACTTATCCTTTTGAGGAAAATATTAAGAGGACAAAAGAGGTGGTCGCTCTCGCAAAAGAGTATGGGGCGACGGTCGAGGCGGAGCTTGGATTGGTTGGCGGAAGTGAGGATGGAAGCTGTGACCATGGTATTCGCTGTACGAATCCAGACGATGCGAAGGTGTTTTGTGAGCAGACAGGAGTTGATGCATTGGCTGTGGCGATTGGGAATGCACATGGGAATTATCCAGTGGCGCCAAAGCTTGCGTTTGATGTTTTGGATGAGATTCATCATAAGACAGAGGTTCCTCTTGTGCTTCACGGGGGAAGTGGAATTACAGATGAGGATTTCCAGAGGGCGATTTCGCTTGGGATTGTGAAGGTGAATATTGCGACGGCTAGTTTTAATAAGTTGACGGAGTATGCGGAGGAATATTTAAAGAGTGAGGGAGCGCATAATTATTTTGCTCTTAATGAGGCTATGGTGCGTGGGACTTATGAGAATGTGAGGCATCATATTAGGGTGTTTCAGTGTTAGTGTAGACAGAAGGTAAGAGAGTGAGTGGAGGGAGACGCTAAGAGAGTGGGAGGGGGACGCTAAGAGAGTCCGTCGATATGTCCTCGAAAAACACGTTCGTTCCCACGGTTTTTCGACATACGCTGATTTTTGCCGCCTCCCGCAAACTCGCACCTTTGGTGCTCAGACAGTGCTCCAGCGGCAAAGCTAAGTATATCGAAAAACCGCTCCACTCTCTATCGTTTTTTGAGGACATATCGACGGACTCTCTTGGCTGTGTACTGGCGTAACGTTAGGAATGAAGCTAGGTTATTTTTGCGTTTCTTTAAAAAGTACAGTTATGTGTTGGCGTAACGTTAGGAATGAAGCTAGGTTATTTTTTGCGTTTCTTTAAAAAGTATAGCTATGTGTTGGCATCATATTAGGAATGAAGTTGGATAAGGAGAAAGCTTAAAATTGTGTTTTAGACAGCAGATATGGGGTGCCACGGGATGGCTAAAGGATAAAATGTATTAGAATGGATAATATATAGGCGTCATATAGGCATAGCAGGTTGGCACGGCGGGCATGGTCAATATAAATAGTTTGATTGTGCCTTCTGCATTATTATGCGTCTAGAAATAGCCTGAATACAGGTAAAAGACAGGAGAAAATCCACACTTCTGTGTATATATATCAGCTTTTATCCCCTATCTGGTTTCATTCATTAAATATGAAAGAAAAGTATATGAAATTAACAAAAAATATCACATAAATTTGATATAATTCATAAATTTGTCAAAAATTTATATCAACGTTCCATTGAAAAGTAGTGGCTCTAGGAATTATAATGAATAATAGAATAATAGAATTGGAGGGCTTATACATAATGTTAACCAAAATGATTGAAACATTAAAGAAGTATCCTCGAACTGTTGTCTATACGGAGGGACCAGACCCACGAATCTTGGACTCTGCTTCTAAATTAACAGCAGAGGGAATTATGGATGTCGTTCTCCTTGGTAACGAGGAGGAAGTAAAGGCTGCGGCTGCAGCGAACGGTTATGACATTTCAAAATGTACCATAATAGACCCACTTACCTATGATAAAGATAAGATGGATGCTATGGTTGCCGAGATGGTGAAGCTTCGTAAGGGCAAGATGAGCGAGGAGCAGGTTCGCGCTACTTTAAAAAAGAGCAATTACTTTGGAACGATGTTGGTGAAGATGGGTGGAGCAGATTGTCTTTTAGGCGGAGCTACTTACTCGACAGCTGACACAGTTCGTCCTGCATTGCAGCTTATTAAGACGAAACCAGGTAATAATATCGTAAGCTCTTGCTTTATTCTTGTTCGTGGGGATGAGAAGATTGCTATGGGTGACTGTGCAATCAATATCGACCCTTCGGATGACGACTTAGTAGAGATTGCAATCGAGTCCGCTAACACAGCTCGTATCTTTGGTATTGATCCGAAGGTTGCTATGTTATCTTACTCGACGCTCGGCTCTGGTAAAGGACCATCTGTGAGCAAGGTGGCAAGTGCGACAAAGAAGATTAAGGAGAAGGCACCAGATATCGCAATTGAGGGTGAGATTCAGTTCGATGCCGCTGTCTCTCAGGTAGTAGCTGGCGTAAAATGCCCAGATTCACCAGTAGCTGGACAAGCCAATACTTTTATTTTCCCTAATATCGATGCTAGCAATATTGGTTATAAGATTGCTTCTCGTCTCGGTGGCTATACAGCGGTAGGACCTGTTCTTCAGGGATTGAATGCGCCTATCAATGACTTAAGCCGTGGATGTACAGCAGAGGAAGTGTATAGTATGTCTATCGTCACAGCGGCTCTTAGCTGTCCGATTGACGAGGAGGAAGAGAAGACTCCATCTAAAGGCAGTATTGAGATTAATAGCATGGAAGAGTTGGAAAAGTTAGTTACCGCTATTGTAAAGACAGTACTTCAAGTGACAAATTAATTTCTTTATGCCATAGTCTAGAAAGAGATATCGCAAAACTGCGATATCTCTTTCTTTTTTTATCAACACTAAAGATAATAATCCTCAGCTAACAAGAAATCTGATAAATGCACGATTTTTACGCCGTTAATATTACCTGCGGCAAGCTCATCAAGTGTTACTATATATTTAGGATAGTGGTCCTTAACTTCAAGTAGATTGGCAACTTCGCGGTCAGATTCCTCTGGAAGATTGCGGCATACCTGTACATAGATACGCTCATCGCGCCTTATCGCTACAAAATCAATTTCTTTTTTCTCGTTTTTGCCGATATACACTTCATAGCCTTTTCTGCGAAGCTCAAAATACACGATATTTTCAAGCATAGCGGCAATGGATTTCGGATTGAATCCCATTATGCAGTGTTTTAAAGAAGCATCTGCGAGATAGAACTTCTCCTGCGTTTTCAGCACGGATTTCCCTTGCAAGTCATATCGCTGGCAACGATAGATCACAAAGGCTTTTTCCAACCATTCCAGATAGTTATACACCGATTCTACTGATAGAGAACGTTTCTCGCTCTTTAGAAATTTCACGATGGCGTTAGCGGAAAAGGTCTTACCGACATTTTCTACTATATACTTCACAACCTGGTTGAATAAGTCAAAGTTTGTGATATTGTGACGTCTTGTTATGTCGCTGGTAATAACAGAATTATAAATGCCCTCAACAATCTGATACGCTGCGCCCTCGTCAAAATTACTTAGTGCAACGATAGGAAAGCCACCCATGCGGATATATTCCGTAAGCAGTTCTTTTGAAGTGCGTCCACTTGATTTTTTGAACTCTATATACTCGGCAAAAGAGAGCGTAAATACAGGGATAGAGATATACCGTCCTGTAAGATAGGTGGATATTTCACTTGACATGAGTTTGGAATTGGAACCAGTCACATAAATATCTGTATTCGCATTCTCAAGCAGACTGTTGACAGCTTTTTCCCAACCTATGATTTCCTGCACTTCGTCAAGCAGAAGATAATAGCGTTCACTGTCGGCCATTTTTTCTTTGATACTATGATACATATCTTTGTCGGTCATACCGTCGTCAAAATCTTCTGATGTATAACGCATACTAATAATATGACTAGCAGGAACGCCATTTTTTATCAAGTCGTCCTGTAACATTTCTAAAATTGTGGATTTTCCGCAGCGACGAACTCCTGCAAGAATTTTTACTAGTGGCACATCACGGTAGGTTCTCAATAAATCTAAATAATGGGGTCTAATAATCATAATATCGCCTCCTTTTCTATCAGTATACCCAAAAACTTCAATATAATCAATAATTTCTACTAATATTTGATAAAAAATATAAAATATTAATAAGTTTTTATTTAAATTTCATAAAAACTTTATATTTTCGATTTTTTCTTGCTTTTGGAGGATATATCTTTGGATTCTCTTTGCGTTTATTCCCATTATACCAAAATTATCTAACTAATAAAAATTTTACTCTATCTCTTGGCTCAAACTATGTTGCCAATATAAGAATAATTGCCTATAATGGAAAGCAAAACAGAAGAAGGATGAGGTGTCGAATATGGAGCTTAGAGTACTAAACTATTTTTTAATGGTTGCTAGAGAAGAAAATATTACAAAAGCCGCACAGCTTTTGCATGTGACGCAGCCTACTCTTTCCAGACAGCTTATGCAGTTGGAGGAAGAATTGGGCGTGCAATTATTTCATCGCGGAAAACATAATACTACTTTGACAGAGGATGGTATGCTGCTTCGCCGCCGTGCCCAGGAGCTAATTACATTATCCGAAAAGACGAAACAGGAACTTCAGCATAAGGAAGAACTTATTGCTGGAGAGATTTCCATTGGTTGTGGGGAGACAAAGAGCATGTCGATTCTTTCAAAGAGTATGAATACGTTTCGGGAAAAATATCCTCTAGTTCATTTTAATATTTACAGCGCCACAGCGGACGATATTAAAGAACGGATTGAAAAGGGGCTTTTGGATATCGGACTTTTAACGGAGCCTGTGGATATACTGAAATATGAATTTATCCGGATGCCGTTCAAGGAACGGTGGGGTGTTTTGGTTCGAAAGGATTCACCGCTTGCCCGTAAAAATGCCGTTACGCCAGAAGATTTACAGGATATTCCTCTAATTATGGTACGCCGGGAGCTCGTGAAAAACGAACTGTCAAATTGGTTCGGCGACAAATTTGAACATTTGGAGATTGCCGCCACCTATAGCTTAATCTTAAATGGAGCGAATATGGTGGAACAGGGAATGGGCGTTGCCCTCTGTTTTGAACTTGGGGTATTCTATGAGAATCTATGCTTTGTTCCTCTCGAACCTCATATGGAGACTGGATCTGTGCTGGTCTGGAAAAAGAACCAGACGCTGTCGGCAGTGCATGCAAAGTTTGTACAGCATGTCAAGGAATACATTTAAGGCATTTCTTATAATTTAATATAGGTATTAGACATTTTAGCAAGTAATAGGTACAATATAGGTGTTCGAAAAAGGACATCTATATTTTTTTGAATGAAGGTGAAGGGAATATGACGAAGCAGGAGGCAAGCGAACGCTATGAGATTCCAGTTAAGATTCTGGAGGAATATGAAAAATGGGGACTTTGCCATGAGGTAAAAAAAGTGATGGGGTCATGGCAGTATGATGACAGTGATCTGGAGCGCCTGAGCATGATCATGACATTGCATGATGTAGGATTTTCAGCTAGTGAAATTGAAATCTATATGAATCTGCTTATGGACAGGAAACATACGAAAAAACAGAGAATAGAAATGTTGAATCAAAGGCGGGAATGTGTGCTGGATGAAATCCACCTCAAGGAAGCCCAGTTGGTGAGACTGGACTATCTGCGCCATAGTATCAGAAAGGCAAAAGAATCATAAAAAGGAGATTTACAATGGACAGGGATAAAACTCTTATTCTGGATGTGTCAAATTTGAGCGAAGTACGCCGTCTGCATGAAATTCATTTTGAATAGTGAAATGTTAGAAAGGAGATTTTTTATGAGAAAGATAATAGTTTTGCTTGCGGTCCTTCTTATGATTCTTCCGCTGAATGCCAGTGGAACATCTGTTGATGATGACCATATGAAAACTTACGATAGCGTATGTGTGGATGTGAGTGCCCATAAAGATGGTTTTTACAGCTTAGTCAGCGATGTGGAAATTCATTATTATGATGGCGGTATCGAATATATCTCGATCAACGATCCTACGCTTCTTGCATTTCAGGTATCCTCTATGCACAAGGGCGGCGTATGGATGCTAGATTTGAATGAGGGGCAAACGATAGTAGAAGAATTGACCGATATGTCAGAAACGCTAAAGGAACAGGGCGAAAGCGAACTTGCAGGCAAAATTGACAATCTGATTGAAATTATGTCCCAAAACGGACCATTTACGAATGCAAGCACATGATACTGCTAAAGGACAGTTTGTTGCTCAAAATTGTATATATTAAAAAAGGACAGGAGGTTTTTATGATTATGAAGAAAAATATTGGTTCTAAACTGGCATTGTTTGAGATACCGACTTATCAATACCTGAAAACTGGCGAGGTGTTGGGAAAATGTATGAGTATGGAAAAGGAGGAATGATTATGGAATTGAAAAAAACTGATCTGGAATTTGTGGAGCGTTTTCAGCACTTCGCTTTTGACGAGGTAGTAAATGAAGAAAATCAGCAACTTGACGCACCTACGCGTTATCTAGCGATTCTTTCTGTGCTGATTGGCTGTGGCGGCGTGGACGCTTATCGGGAAATGTTGCCAACTGCACTGGAAAACGGCATGACACCAGTCATGGTAAAGGAAACGGTCTATCAGGCAACCGATTATCTCGGTTATGGGCGGATGCTTCCTTTTTTGAATGTGACAAACGATATCTTTACGCAGAGAGGGATCCCATTGCCTCTGCCTGGTCAAGCTACCACAACCATGGAGAATCGGCTGGAAAAGGGTGTAGAAGCACAGGTCGAGATTTTTGGAGAACAGATGAAAGAGGCGTGGAAGAACGGTCATATCAACCGTTGGCTGGCTGCAAACTGCTTTGGAGACTTTTATACCCGTACTGGTCTTGAACTGAAACAAAGAGAGATGATTACCTTCTGTTTCCTGATGGCGCAGGGCGGCTGTGAACCGCAGCTCATTGCTCATGCAAAGGGGAATATGAATCTGGGTAATGATAAGGATTTTCTTATCAGGGTGGTATCCCAATGTCTGCCCTACATTGGCTATCCTCGAAGCTTGAATGCCATAACCTGTATTAATAAGGCTGTCGAGTAATGGGAAAAATTGGATATGGAATATACAAACTTAGGAAATACAAATATTCAAATCTTTAAATTATGGGTTGGCTGTATGAGTTTTGGCAAGACTGGAACTATGCACAATTGACCGTAATCCTGCAGACGGCGTTATGCTACTGGATGAAAAGAAATAGAAAGAGGTGACTGGATTGAAAAGATTTACTGCATGGGTGCTTTTCCTTTGCATTTTGTTTAGTTTGATTGCCTGTGGCGGGCAGACGAAAGAACCTGTGGTTACATCTGACACTTCCCAATCTGGTGTTTCACAGCCGACGGAGGAAGAAAGTCAGCCCTCTGTTGCCACAGAAGAAGATACACAGTCGGCTCAGGAAGTGGGACAAGAACATATCTTGATTGCCTATTTTTCCTGGGCGGATAATACGGTAGTGGAGGATGAGGAAGCTGCTATTCGATCTGCGTTTTCTCATTATGAATCCATTGGCGATAGCGCCAATTACAGCGAGGAAGACGCAGTGACTTCCGCCAGTGTGGTGGCTCCAGGAAATACTTCGCAGATGGCGCAGTGGATTCAAGAGTATGTGGGAGGAGAACTGTTCCCTATTGTTGTGACGGAAACATATCCCGATGACTATGATGAGTGTATGGAGCGAGCGGCGGATGAGAAAGCTCAAAATGCCCGTCCAGAATTGGCAAACCATTTGGATAATATAGGTGATTACGATGTCATCTTTTTGGGTTTTCCCAACTGGTGGTCCAGTGCGCCTATGGCAATCTTTTCCTTCATTGAAGAATATGACCTCTCAGGACGAACCATCGTTCCTTTCTGCGCTCATGGAACTGGAGGAATTGCGGCGGGCGTGAGGGATATTACTGCGGCGCTGCCTGATTCCGCAACGGTTTTGGATGCTCTTGGCGTTTATCGGGCAGATATTGGAAACGCTGAATCTACGATACATGAGTGGCTGACAGAACTTGGGTTCGAAAAAAAAGAGGACGCATCCCAGATGAAAAATAAGGAAAGAAAGCTGAAAATGACAGTAGATGGACAGGAGATCAGCATCATGCTTTATGATACCCCAACAGCAAACGCATTATATGAGATGCTCCCACTTGAATTGAGTTTTGAAGATTTCAATGGGGTGGAGAAGATCAGCTATCTTCCCCAGGAACTGCCCACAGAGGGAGAAACCGATGGATGCGACCCAGATGTGGGGGATTTCTGCCTGTATGCCCCGTGGGGGAATCTGTCGGTATTCTATCAGGATTTTCAGTATTCGGACAGCTTAATCTTGTTGGGACATATTGATTCTGGAATGGAGTTACTTTCCAGTCAGAGCAGAGATTTCACGGTTACACTGGAAGTAGCAGAATGAGAAAAATATTGGAGGTAAGACCATGAAAAAATTTGTAGCATTTTTACTTACTTTTGTGACGGTCGTTTCCCTTGCGGGCTGTGCTGAGAATGAAACACCGGCTGAAACAAGTATTTTGGATACGGAGAGTAGCATTTCTGCAGAATCAACTGTGCCGGAAAGTAGCGAAACTATATCGGAAACGGAAAGCAAACCCGCTACGGATAATCAGACGGAGAAAACAGAATCCCCACCTGATACAGATAACGAGTCAACAGAATCTCATGTGCTAGTGGCTTATTTTTCAGCCACTGGAATCACAGAGGGCGTTGCGGAGAATATTGCCGACGGCTTGGATGCCGACCTTTATGAGATTGTCCCAGAGGAGTTTTATACAGATGCCGATTTGGATTATAATGACAACAACAGCCGTAGCACCGTTGAGATGAACGATCCGTCTTCCCGACCAGCAATTTCTGGTTCCGTGGAGAATATGGAACAGTATTCCATCGTATTCATCGGGTATCCTATCTGGTGGGGAGAAGCTCCGAGAATCGTCAGCACCTTTATGGAGAGCTATGATTTCTCTGGCAAGACGATTATTCCTTTCTGTACATCCGGTGGCAGCGGCATCGGCTCTAGTGCTTCCAATCTGAAGAAATTGACAACCGAAGCCATATGGCTTGACGGTCAGAGGCTGAACGGAAGTGATTCTCAGGATACTGTTATGGAATGGGTAAACAGTCTTGGACTGGATTTCGGTGCGTAATTGATGGCAGGTAATGGAAAGGAGTGGTGGGCTATGAGAAGAAAAATGAAGGCGAAAATGGGAATAGACCTTCTGATGACCATCCTGCTACTTTATAAGTGTTTTTATCAAGCTATTAAACTGATAATCTGTCATCATAGTCATTTTGTTTATCCCGCCAGTCTAAAAAAACACCGTCCAGCGTGTGACTGCTGGCGGTGTTTTTGATTATACAATTAATTTTCGAGGATTGCTTACTTGCAACAATGGTATAGGATTTTTTACCAAATTTCTTCTATCCACCTTATACATTCTTCCCCCATAACAATTCTTTCCTTGGCACATTCTTTCAGAAATTGTTTTTCTGATTTTATAAAATATTTTATTGAATTTCCGCAGTTCTCTAACATCATATGACTTATATGCTCAAAACATATATGTTTATGCGGATAGGAGAAATTATTGGTGCTAAGACGTCCTTCTAACCTTTCACAACTTTCCTTTGACGGCCAAATCGTATCCACTTTTGTTGAAAACATTAAAACAGGTGCGCTTATTTTTTCGATTGGTATGATTGAATCGGGATTGATTTTTTTTCCAGTGTTAATTGCAAGGATATTATATTCTTTGTTTTTAAGGATTTCTTTGATGATTGGTAATTTTCTCGTTTTATAAGGTGTGTAGGGGAGTTCTTTTCCATGGTAGGACCAGCAACTCGTTCCAGATGGTGTTTTACCATTCATGCCTTCGCTATAAAACCATGACGGTGTTTTTAAAATAACACAACTTAGCTCATGAAATTCTATTGCGGCTGCCGCCGCATATTCCGCTCCTTTTGAACAGCCTTCAATCCCGATTTTTTTATACCCCAGCTTCGTCAGCCAGTCTATTGCATTTTTTATATTTTCAAGCTCAATCCTCTCCAAATTTTTCTTGGAATTTTTTGTTTTAAAATAACCGAGTGCCAGTGCCGGGACATCGTTGTTTTGTAAGTATCTTGCGAGTTTTTTTGTGTGTTCCAGACCGCCCTCGCTGCCCGATAGTACGATAACTACTTTATCCTTTCTGTTATTGGCAGGGTACAAAACACCGTCTGCTCTATAAATTGTTACTTTTGTGTTTTTCACTCATCTTCCACCTCGATTAGTTCATGTACAGTTCCCCTTCCATTTTTTAATTCTTGTACAGATTTCTTTACATAAGCCATGTTGGTTTCAGAAAAAAATGGGTCAGGAGTCTGTTTAATCTCAAATGGGATGCGGTTTTCACGTAAAACTGCCTTCACAAAAAGATTAATTGCGGTAGAAGTATTCAAGCCGACATTGGAACAAAAAGCATCGAAATTGGCTTTATCTTTTTCATCTACCCTTGCGGTTAATGTTGCTAATGCCATAAAAATATCTCCTTTCATATCTTTTACACACCTATTATATCACTATTGTATGCTTAAAGCAAGCAAATGTATTACAAATTGCAATCCGTTTTTTGTCAAAATTATGCAAGTAAAATTTTTGAAAGCAAAAAACAAGGAACTCATATTGAAATTGTATCATAATTATTCTCACAAAAGAGAGCTCTATAGCGTTTCGCCAGTACACAGCGAAGAGAGGTAGGAGATATGTCCTCCAAAACCGCTCCACTCTCTATCGTTTTCGGAGGAGATATCTGCTTGCTCTCTTGGCTGTGTACTGGCGAAAAACTCTGAAAACATTCTATTCTCTAATTGAAACCATGTTTTTTATGGACGTTTTCTAGTATTTTAATTTTTCAACTGTAACTACAATTATGTGTTTACAGGTATTTTCTAATATTTTAATTTTTCAACCGTAACTATAACTATGTGTTTACGGGTACTTTTTAATATTCTAATTTTTCAGCCGCAACTATAGGGATGTTTTTATAGGCGTTTTCCAGTATTTTGACTTTTTGACTGTAATTGAATCAATATTTTACGGGCATTTTATGATATTTTACTTTTTTAACTGTAATTGAACTAATATTTTACGGGCATTCTAGGATATCTTAATCTTTCAACTGTAATTGAACTAATATTTTACGGGCATTCTAGGATATCTTAATCTTTCAAC
>JAUUSJ010000269.1 GCA_030841965.1 Blautia sp. | reverse complement strand
AAGCTAAGTATATCGAAAAACCGCTCCACTCTCTATCGTTTTTAGAGGATATATCCACTTCCTCTCTTGGCTGTGTATTGGCTAAATATTATAAATTTGTTTTTGTATTCATGTTTTTTCATTGTTTTTAAAATCAATGGTTTGATACTAGATTTTATGTTTTTTAGATAAAGACAGTCTTGCTGTTAATATATAAATTTTGAAGTATTTGTGAAAAATAACAGAGTAAAACTTTGTATTTACCTAAAAATGAGAAAGACGAATAGTTTTTTGCACAAAAAAAAATTAAAAAAAAATGAAAATTTATGCACACTTAAATTATAGGTCATGCTATTATAATACTCGTAACCCCCCCAATACATTATATAGTTTTTGCTACACCCAATAAGTAACAAAATACCTTCTCCAAAAAGGGATTATCTCAAAATAACAGTTGTTATGAGAGATAGTCCCTTTTTACTATGTAAATTTAAGCGTTTGAGGTGGAAGTCGAAGAAGGGGTGGTATGTTTCATAGATATTAAAATTATATATTTGGTTGAGAAAAAAGGGGATTTTGGCTTGAGGCTTTTTTTGAACTGTGTTATCATTATGGAATATAGAATTATAGAAAACAGGGGAGATAAGCGATGAGAAAGGTTATAAGAAGATTACTGATGGTGCTTGGGATTCTTTTTTTGCTTGGAATTGTAGTTTTTCTATGTCGAGACCCGATTGTAAATACGTTTTTTTATGATATGGATTCGGAGATGGATTTACCAGATGATATAAAGAATGACCCAAAGTATGCGCCCGATTCTAGTAGTAAAAGGGATGAGACAGATGTAGTATACAAGATAAAGGGTGTAGTAGGTAAGAGAGAGTTTTACAGCTTAGTATAGAAAATAGGAATAATTTAACCTGTTTGGAAAAAAATATAATGAAGGACGACAAAAGATAGGGAATTATCCTTCAGAGAAAGGAAATGCATAGTATGGCAACGACAAATTTAACGTTACTCACAGATTTATATGAGTTAACAATGATGCAGGGGTATTTTAAGGAGAAGAATCCAGAAGTAGTGGTATTTGATATGTTTTATCGAAAGAATCCGTCGGGAAGCGGATATGCGATTACTTGTGGATTAGAGCAGGTGATTGAGTATATTAAGGGACTTAGCTTTAGTTATGATGATATTGAATATTTGGGCTCGCTTGGGATTTTTGATGAAGATTTTTTGGAGTATTTGGCGGGATTTCATTTTAGCGGGGATATCTATGCGATTCCAGAAGGAACTGTCGTATTTCCAAATGAGCCTCTTGTGAAAGTGATTGCACCGATTATGGAGGCGCAGCTTGTGGAGACGGCCATTTTGAATATTATTAATCATCAGAGCTTGATTGCCACGAAGGCATCTAGAGTTGTGTATGCGGCCGGTGGTAGCGGAGTGATGGAGTTTGGTCTTAGAAGAGCACAAGGTCCGGACGCTGGCACATTGGGAGCGAGAGCGGCGGTGATTGCGGGCTGCGATGGAACTTCCAATGTCCTGGCAGGACAGATTTTTGGAATTCCTGTGAAGGGAACACATGCCCATAGCTGGATTATGAGCTTTCCAGATGAGTATACGGCGTTTAAGACTTATGCGGATATGTATCCAGATGCCTGTATTTTGCTCGTAGATACGTATGATACGTTAAAACAGGGAGTTCCAGCTGCAATTCGAGTATTTCAAGAGATGAGGGAGAGAGGAATTCACCCTAAGATGTATGGAATTCGTCTAGATAGCGGGGACCTTGCGTATTTATCTAAGAAGGCGAGAAAGATGTTGGATGAGGCGGGATTTGAGGATGCGATTATCTCAGCTTCGAGTGATTTGGATGAATATTTGATTGAGAGCTTGCGTGCTCAGGGAGCGGAGATTACTTCCTGGGGTGTCGGAACGAATATGATTACTTCTGCGGATTGCCCAGCGTTTGGCGGCGTGTATAAGCTTGCGGCGGTGAAGAAAGAGGGCGAGGAGGAGTTTACGGCGAAGATTAAGATTTCGGAGAATCCAGTGAAGATTACGAATCCTGGGGATAAGATGATTTATCGTATCTATGATAAGAAGACAGGGAAGATTCGTGCGGATTTGATTTGTCTTGTGGGCGAGGAGTACGATGAGGCGAAGGATTTGAAGATTTTTGACCCGTTGGCTACATGGAAGAAACTTACGATTGAGGGAGGAACTTATACGCTTCGTGAGCTTTTGGTTCCAGTGTTTATTAAGGGAAAATGCGTGTATGAGACGCCTAAGACGATGGATATTAAGGAGTATTGTAGGAAGGAGTTGGGTACACTCTGGGATGAGACGAGGAGGTTTGCGAATCCACAGGAGGTGTATATTGACCTTTCTAAGCCGTTGTTTGATTTGAAGAATAGGCTTTTGAATGAGAAAGAATGATAGATAGAGAGGATGGTGGGGACAGACGCGGAAAGAGCCAGTCGATATATGTCCTGAAAACACGTTCGTTCCCACGATTTTTCGACATACGCTGATATATGCCGCTTCCCGCAAACTCGCTACGCTCAAACAGTGCTCCAGCGGCAAAGCTAAGTATATCGAAAAATCGCTCCACTCTCTATCGTTTTCAGGGCATATATTGACTGGCTCTTTCCGCTGGGTATTGGATTTTTCCGTTATCAGTGTCTGTTTCTGTTATTAATGTAGCGTCTATTTTACAATGTTCTTAAAGTCAACTATAATTAATGCAAAATTTTAATTGACTTTTTGGAAAAGATAGCTTATCATATAGACGATGTGATGAAATTAAATAGCTATATAGGCCAACTTGGTTCATTGGCTTATATAGCTCAAAAAGACGTTGAGGGAGACAGTAGCCGCTATGGAAACTTTTAGCGAGCTCGGGATGGTGAAAGCCGAGTAGGAAGTAGATAGCAGTGTGAATATCACTCCTAAGTTGCAGGCTGAACGATAGAATTAGAAGATTCAGTAAGCTTTGCCGGTTTCCGCCGTTATCGGATAGCATATGATGGTATGTTAAATAGGTGGTATATACAGAATATATAAGTGATTTATAACCTCTGTCCTGTTTACGGGATGGAGGTTTTTTTACTATGAAACTCCAAGAGTTCGAGGCGTGAGCCGAAGAACGATTGGTACGTTTCATGTACGCAAGGGCCACTTAGCGAGGTTTTTTCGAGCTTAGTGGACTACTGCGC
>JAUUSJ010000268.1 GCA_030841965.1 Blautia sp. | reverse complement strand
TTTATAGAGAATAATGCGATTTTGAGTGAGAAAAAATCAGGAAGTTAACATTTATTTGTTTAAACAAGTTATTGACTTTTATTTTCTTTCTTTTTATAATAAAAACAAACGTACTGAACTGATAATATTTTTGGGGGAATTATGCCGAAATCCATTTATGAAAATATCTATAGAGATCTAAAAGAAAAAATAGAAAATAACACCTTTTCCTACCAGGAACTGCTGCCTTCCGAAAATACTCTGATCCAGACCTACAACTGTTCCAGAAACACTTTGCGCAGAGCTGTTGGACTTTTGGTCACTGATGGATATGTACAGACTATTCAGGGTAAAGGTGTACGAAATATCTATCGTCCGGCTGAACAGACCGCTTTTACAATTGGAGAAATTGAAAGTTTTCAAGAATCTGCCATGCGAAACGGACAAAA
The DNA here is from genome assembly GCA_030841965.1 of Blautia sp. Classification (GTDB taxonomy): domain Bacteria; phylum Bacillota; class Clostridia; order Lachnospirales; family Lachnospiraceae; genus JAUUSJ01. The sequence goes on along the minus strand of JAUUSJ010000268.1, from coordinate 2,784 downwards.
ACCGAAAACCCGGGTTCTTCTTTTTACAGAATTCCGTGTAGACACGAATCTGGCTCTGAAAACAGGTTTTTCAGAAAATGCTGAAATTTATTATATTCAGCGTCTCCACTATCTGGACGAGCAGCCCCTGATCCTGAACCATAATTATTTTTTAAAAGAATCTGTGCCCGGTCTTACTAAAGAAATTGCAGAAAATTCTATTTATAACTATTTGGAAAACGAGTTAAACATGACCATCGTAAACAGTAAAAGAATCATTACTGTCGAAAAGATCACAGAGATTGACGAAAAATATCTGAAACTCAATGCAAAAGATTATAACTGCATGGCTGTTATCAGCAGTCAGACTTTTAACAGCAGCGGGATCATGTTCGAATATACCCAATCTCGCCACCGTCCGGATTATTTCCGTTTTTATGATAATGCTGTTCGAAAATAATTAGTAATCATTTTTTTGTAAAATTATATTTGTCAATAGAAGATATTTATGGTATCCTTAGTATATACAAAGTTGGAAAAAGCCGAATTCAGGCAGCTTCCCAGAGAAAAGACAATTGTCTCGATACACAAAAGATAAGCTCTCATAAAGAGAGCTTTTTTGATTCTTCCACTTATCTACTTGCTTTGTAAAAATTTCATTCTTCTTTCATTCTACGAAAAACAGGTATGTACATACACAATGCTGCTGCCATTACCACCATCATCACCACAATGATCCCATTTACAACTGACATGGAAAGCGACGGAAACAGAAACAGAATCAACATTCCTACAAACAACACTGCTGTGCAGACCTTGCCGAACCACATGGCTCCATTCAGCATCTTTCCTTTTTTCAAAAAAATCAATCCCATGATTCCCATATATCCTTCCTTTATGACAAGAAGAAAGATCAGCCCCCACATAAGAGGATAACGTGTGGCAAGGCAAAGGGCCAGGGCTCCATGCGTCAGCTTATCTGCAATAGGATCTAATGCTTTTCCCAGATCTGTTACCATATGAAAATGTCTTGCTATCTTTCCATCAAACAGATCCGTAAGGCTGGAAAGCAATACCACCAGTGCCGCATACATAAAATCCTTTTCTGTTTTTGCTGTCATATAAAGATAACAAAATACTGGAATTAAAAGAATCCTGAAATATCCCATAAGATTGGGAATAGAAAATATTTCTTTTTTTGTAAATTTTTTCATGAGCTTACCTCTTCTTCTGATTTTCCCCTCTGCCGAAGCTTTCTCCAATATTTTTTACACAGCGAAAGCCTGCCGTATGAAAAATCCATACAGCAGGCTCTTTTTTTATGCAGATGCAGATGTTACCACTACACGATTACGCCTTGCCAGGGCAATCGCAATATGGCATCCTTCTACGGTAGCACAAATCTTATCAGCCATGCTGATGATCCATGCTTCTTTGTTTTTAGGAATCGGTCCCAGTGGGAACATGTGTGACACAATGGCATTCCATTCCTTTTCGCCGATATCAAAAGTCCTTACACTATTTTCAGCTGCAGCTTTGGGATGGTAGAATGCCTGATGTTCTCCCGTTGGTGTCTTCTTACGAAAATCATAAGGACAGAAATCATGCAAAAGACCTGCTCTTGCAGCCACTCTTGCATCACATCCAAATTTCTTCGCAAGTTTCCATGAAATATAGGAAACATTAACGCTATGCATTAACCTTGTGGTCCACTGATGATGCTCATAGAGACTGAGGGAAAGAAACTCTTTATTCTGAAGAATGTCCTCAACCTCTGCTAAATATGCCTGTGAGACTTCATCCGATAATTGAAGGTCCATCGGCAATCACTCCCTTCTTTTTTCTTTAATTTCATTATGACAAATCTGCAAGAAAATGCAAGGGATTTTATCAAATTTTAATTCTTTTTATTTTTTATCCCCAGAAGCTGATACATATCCAGATGAGGTCTTTGCGGATTTTTTTCAAAAATATCAATATAGTCCGGATCTTCTGTACGTTCACAAAAAGCCGGAAAAATGAATCCAAATTCCGGTTCTCCCGGTTCGTAATCTCCTGTCACCGGACAATAGGCACAGATTAAATATTCATATACTTCCTCAGAATCCCAAAGACTTGATTTGTCTGTGCCTTTTACCGGAATATCGTAAGTACCGTGAAAGAAAAAAATACCATAACTGTGAGATGAATGATACTTTTCCGCTGATACTTCATAAAAGGTATCCAAAAGAGCATCATTTTTTAATGCACAGGTCTTTAAGCCCAACAATAGTTGTCTTATTGAAGCGGATGATCCTTCGCTAAATACGTATCGTTTTAATTTTGTATTAGTTTCTGCAAAAGGAATCGTTTTAGCGATTGCCAAATTCCGGCTCTTCTCTGATTCTGACAGTCTCAGGAAATTTATATTAAATGTTCCGTCTACAAATCCCTCATCATCCATATAACAGCCTGCAATCCGTGTCATTGCCGTACGAGACGGTGTCATGCGGCGGGTAATCTCTAACATATGGTCACGATTTATTTTCGGCATAATGATCTTCCCCTTTGCGTTTTAATTTATATACAAAAAAAACAGCTTCTCAGCTGCTTTTCTTTATTGCACTTTCAAAACTACATACATGTTGACATTTGGAATCGTGTGACCAAGCTTTTGCTTTCTACGACTCGCCGGTCATCTCGTGACTTCCGTCACTCGATGTCATTTGCTTGTCTCAGCTTTTGCTCGAACGCGGTCACCTCATGACTCTGTCATTCGGTGCCTTTTGCTTCGCAAATGTCCAGTCCAGTTGAGAACCACTCCTT
>JAUUSJ010000036.1 GCA_030841965.1 Blautia sp. | reverse complement strand
TGTATGAAAATAGGGCTTTCATCTCGGATACAAGTAACCGAGAATTCCCGCCTCAGAATTTACAGTAATATCTGCATCAATAAACGTATAAATTTAGAATAATTCTAATTTTATTATAACGATTCTAATTGGTTTTGTCAATAGAAATCTTTGGTTTAGCTGTAATGATAAATCTTATATTCCTCTTTCTAGTACATTATGATAAGCATCGCTATTACTGCGACAACCAAAATGACAACAATAATAATCCAAATGACCAAGATAGATGTTATAGAAGTCGGAACATCATCCGGAGGAAATTCTGGTATAGGCGCTGGTACTGGGGGAGGAAGAATCTCTGTACCTCCTTCCTCTGTCGTATCTGTCCATATAGTTTTATTTTCATAGAGAGCTGCGTAAAGCTCTTTCATATTTTGAATTCTATTTTCTATTTTGATTTCGAGTCCTTTCATCAAAACTGCTTCCTGACTTGGGTTAATCTCTCTGATTCCAAGTTCAGAAGGTCTTTTCAGAGAAATTCCCATTAACCTAGACATCGCATCTTCTGGTTTTCTTCCCGTTATCGCTCGATACATCGTACCGCATAAGGCGTAGACATCTGTCCAAGGTCCCTGCTTTCCATCTCTGCGATGTTGCTCTTCTGGGGCATATCCTTCTTTTAATATGACAGACATTCCATCTTCTGACTTTGAAAAATCTCTGGAGGCACCAAAATCAATTAATTTTATCTGATTATTGGAGAGCATAATCATATTGTCGGGACTGATATCTCGATGAATCACTCCTTGTTCATGTACTAGATTTAGGGTTTTTATGACTGGTTTCATCAAATCAAAAACGACTTTTGGATGCAGATGACTATTATTTTTTTCAATATTTTTCAATATTTGAATCAGATTTTTTCCATCCAGATATTCCATAACAATATATGCCGTTCCATTCTCTTCAAAATAATCTCTCACCTCCACGATTCCGTCTTTCCCACAAAATCTTGCTAAAGTTCTCGCTTCTTGTATATAGTTCTCTTTTCCCTTCAGATAATATTTCTGTTTTGACCCAGTAAAAGGTACTACTTGATTTCCTCTATGGCTATCTCGACCAGCAAATGTATTTGGGAAATACTCTTTGATTGCCAAAGGAATTTGCAGACTTAAGTTCCATGCTATATAAGTAATTCCAAATCCGCCTTCCCCCAAAACTTTTCCTACCAAATATTTTCCATTCAAAATGGTTCCTAGAGGAAGCTGGTACATACAAGATTCATATTCCTTCTCATCAAATCCACAGTATGGACATGCTCCCTCTCTTGTTTTTTCCTTCATGCATCCTAAGCATAGCAAATTTAGTTCTTCCATTTTTAACTCTCCAGCAAAATATTCAACACATCTTTATTTCTCTCATATATCTCATCAATCTGATGTTCCAAGACAGGATTTTCTCCCGTTCCAACTTCAATTGTAATACTCGGGATTCCCATCTGACAGATTGCCCAATCCTTATATCCTGCTGGGTCAAGACTCTCAAAATCTGCATCCATCTGATACCCTGTAATATCCGATATTTGCGTTGCAAACTGTTCTGTCTCCTCCAATAATTCTCCCGTCTGCGCAAAATACCAATAAATTACATTTCCCTTCGTGTGGTAACTAATTGTTTTCTTGATTGGATAGTTTTGAGTCAGAGAAATAAGTGCCGCCGCCTCATTTTCACTTCCAGGGAAATTTCCCTTATACCGTTCACTAGATGGATAGGGATTTCCCTCGAACTCGTCCCATTTTGCATCAAAATTTCGATTCAAATCCACGCCATTGGCATTTGACTTCCACTGCCTTAAATACTCTCTATCCTCAATGGAACTTCCATCATTCCTAGCAATCTGCTCCACCTGACTTAATACCGTATCTGTCTGAATTCCCTTCTTTCCAAGCTGGCTAATCGACACTCCGTCTGGGTTTATCATCGGTACAAAATGAATGAGAAAATCTGAGTCATCCTCCATCGAATCAAGCAAATCTAACATAAGCAAAACAACGAGTTTTGTTGTAATATACTCTCTGGCGTGAATGCTTCCTGTCACAATATATTGGTTATCTGAACTTGGGTCCCCGACAGAAATATCATATACATTTCTAGAATCTGCAGTCGTAGTAAGAATGGAGACAGAAAGTTTTTCTTCGTATAACTTAGACAAAATTTCTATGTCCTTACACATTTTCTTATAGGTATACTTCTCATATCTTTTTTGATTTACATACAAATCGTCTTTACTATAAGATTCCTCTAATAATTTTTCTTGCTCTTCTTTTTTCTTTTCCGTTATATTCTTTTTTTCATCTTTTTCATTTTTTTGATTAATAGCTTCCCTTTTTTCTTCCTCTTCTTTTTTCCTTTGTTCTTCCTGCGCTCTCGCCAGACGTATATTTCCATAATATGTTCTTATCACAAAAAATCCCATACAAAAAGTCATACAAACTAAGACTATGGCTAAGATTTTTAAGACTATATTTTTTCTCATAGTATCTCCTTCACTCAACAAAAGCTTAATGGCCACAGCCAGTAGAAGAAAGATACTGCGATAGGGCATATCCTGTCGTTCCATTATAGCGTACTTTATAAAATCCATTGCTCGCTGAACCTAAGTACTCACAAGTCGCTCCGAGCGGTATTTTAGCAAGTCTCGAGGCACTTGTACTCGCAGAAGAACGAAGTGAAATCCACTCGTCACAATTTACGACGCATAATGTTGTCGTCGTTGGAGCAGAATCAGAACTATATGATTTTTGTGAACTTAAATACTGCGATAGAGCATACCCTGTCGTCCCATTATAGCGCACCCTATAAAATCCATTGCTCGCTGAACCTAAGTACTCACAAGTCGCTCCAAGCGGTATTTTGGCAAGTCTCGAGGCGCTTGTACTCGCAGAAGAGCGAAGCGAAATCCACTCATCACAGTTTACGACATATAAAGTTCCCTGAGAACTCTCAGTAGTCGGCGCGGAACTTGTCGCGACGGCAGATTTATCTGTTGTCAAATACTGAGCTAAGGCGTATCCTGTCGTTCCGTTATAAATAACCTTATAAAATCCATTACCCGCCTCCTCGATAAAACTACAAGAAGCTCCAAGCGGTATTTCCTTCAGCCTTGTTGCACTCGTACTTGGCGACTTGCGAAGAGAAATCCAGCTATTGCAATTTACAACATACATCGTATATTTCACTGTATCATCAGAAACTTGAGAATTACTTGGAACAGATACTGGCTCTTGTGTTATTATATCTGGTACTTCTTCCGTCACCTTATCCGTTTTTCCTCCCCCATCCTCTGTCACTTCATCCGTTTTTTCTGTCTCTTCTGTTGAACTTTCACTAACCACTGTTCCTCCATCTGCTGTCTTCTTTCGGTCTAGCATTAAAAACATAAGCACAGCAACTAAAAACACAAGAACAATCGTTGTGACAAAGATAACAATGATTACTGCTGTATTATTCGACGTCTGATTATTACGATTCAAAATTTTTTTCACTCCTTTTCACATTTTTTCTTCACTTTTGAGATAAAATAAAATAATGAATCTTTTTAAAGTCTTTCGTAGAGTATTTCACTCTACGAAAAAAAGCCGTTTATCTTTGTATTTTCAACAAAAATAAACGACTTTGACTTTATTCAGTGACGGCAAATAGCGGCGCAAGTTTTTCCATATTTTCTTTTTTTAATTTCATAGAAGGATGAACATATCGATTCATTGTTATGTTTACATTGGCATGTCCGAGTATCTCACTCAAGCTCTTTATATCAAATCCCACTTCAACACATCTAGTTGCAAATGTATGACGAAGACTGTGGAAATTTACATCCTTTATATTACATTTTTTTAATACAGATTTAAAATAATTTTGCATAGTTCTTGGCTCTAAATATTTCTCTCTTTTCCCAGTTAGTACATAACACTCCCCTTCCTTTTTCATGCTTTTGAGCAATTGAATCAATTCACTCGAAAGGGGAATTTTTCGAATAGAACATTCACTCTTAGGAGACGAAATAAGAACCTCCGTCTTTTTTTCCTTGTTTTTTATTTGAAGCCGCTGCATGGTCTTATTGATATTCATAACCTGTTCTTCCAGAGAAATATCCATCCATTTTAGCGCACATATCTCTCCGATACGTATACCCGAAAAAAGACATAATAAGATACCCATATTTCTCTCATCTAAATTTTCATATAAATATTCACAAAGCTTTTTTTGCTCATACTGACTTAAAATCCGAAATTCTTTAAAACCTGGTTTTATCTTTCTAATATTTATATTTTGAAAATAAATATTTTGAAATTCAGAGAATTCACTTAAAATATTTCTTAATAACGAAAAAACATCCGAGACAGTCTTAACAGATAGGCCCTGCTGCTTCTCTCCTCCACAAAGAAGCAATTGTTCACAAAACCTCTCCAAAAATGTATTTGTAATTTCACTCATCTTTTTTTCTCCCATGACGGGAAGTATATATAATTTCAATAAATTCTCATATCTCACTACTGTAGACTCTTTAAACCGGTGCTCATTTTTCTTAAGCCATATCGATGCAATCTCCAAAAATAATATCTCCTCTTTCCTCTCCTTCTGAGTGATAAAAAATGAGGATGGAATATAGTTTTGCTTTTTCTCATACAATTTTTTTCTCACTTCTTTATAAGACTTCGCATACACAAATCCATATACTGCCTTTCCCTCTATGGTTCGTGACTTAATATACCTTCCCTCCCATCTTCCGTCTTTTCTCTTATAAATATTTTCTCCTTTTCTTGGCATGGTAGCTCCTCCTCTGACTATAAATTTGACGTAAAACAGAAAAATTTATACGTAATTTAGAGGTTTATTCCCTCAAACTTCACAGAATAAACAAATAATGTATTGACAGTTATCCTAAAATTTTGTACTATTATTTTAAATAGATAATGATATCTGCCATTCGTAGAGTGAAATACTCTACGAATTTCTGCTATAATTATATATTATTCAAGATGTTTTTCTCTCTACCTTATCCAAATCAAGAAACTTTTTTATTATAACAAAAAAGCAGAACATTTGCTCCGCTTTTCTTCGTAATTACTATCTTTATAATCTTATCTCTATCTAATAATCAACCATCCTCTATTCTTTATATGCAATAAAACACTCTTTATCCAATTAACTGTTTTACCCACAAAAATTGCAGAAACTATCGTGGCCAGACCAAATCCCTCTATTTTATGAAGAAACACTAGACTCACAAAAATAGATATCAGCACACATATCACATCATATCCAATTTTTACAGTACCAATTTTTTTCTTCAGCATAATACTAACCTGTTTCACTGTGCCATCTGGTGGATTTTGAATCAAATTCATCTCCAGCATACATACCATACCAAGTGCCGTAAAAAATACACTCAAAATCAAAGCAACGATTTGATAAAAAAGCACTCGATTATCAATCACAATCAAATAATTAAATCCATCAATCGCCCATCCAAAGAAAAAAGCCAGGGGTATCTGTAGCCATATCTTTAAATCCAACCATCTTTTCGCAAGAAACATCTGCAAGATAGTATTTATAAAATGAAATAATGTAGTCAAATTTCCAAATGTCAACGATGTCACATATGAAAGCACAAAAGGAATACTGCTAATTGGAGAAATTCCCATTCCACATTTCTTACATAGAACAATCCCTAACGAGACAAACAAAATTCCTATTATATAAATCACAATTCTTTTTAGCGTAAGTTTTTCAGTCTTACTTTCCATACTCTTCCCTTCCTTCATATTTTTATCCTTTTCGATATATATGAATATAAACAATCTCATTCGGCTCTAAATCCATATCAACTTCCAGATAATTCTCCCTACATTCCACTTCCCGAATAGAAATATCACTAATACTACTCATCCGCAAATAATTCAACTCTTTTCTTGTCAGCTCAGATTCCATATTCATGCCTATCCACTTGTCCTGAATACTTCCATGGTGGCTATTAATCCTATTTATCTTCACAATATAAATCCCATTCTTTTCATTTTGCACCTTCAAATGAACTCTCAAATATTCTCTATCATTCAAAATTCTAGGGATATCCTTAATCTCAAGAACATCTTCCTCTATTAGATAATAATTATAATTCGGCTTCTTAAGATTATGGCATACCAAGCGGAGAGAACCTCTATCATTTTTAGTAATCAGATAATTACTATGCCTCTTACAAACAGTAGGATAAAGCTGGTTTAAAAATTCCATCGCATAATAACTTGGTTTCGGAATCCCATCTTTTGTGAAAAATCCATTGCCGCCAAATAGAACATCCCCTGTGTCCCTCGCCTCTGCAAATGCATCTGTATAAAAGAAATGTCCTAATATTTCAGCCTTTCCTATACAATCAATCGTATTATTTAGAAGATAAGCCGCCTTGAGACAACTGTCATTCAAAGCGTTTCGGCTCGAAAGACTCAGACTATATTCCGTGACATGGATAGGAATATCAGAAAATCCCGCCCTTCTCATCGCTGCCACTGCCATCTCAATACTATAACATACAAACCTCAAATCCGAAGAGCGCTTCTCATAATAAATGCCATTCTTCTTTTCCTGCATATACGGATAACAGCTAAGCGAAATAAAATCTGGCTGCTCTCCTTCTTTCTTCCAAAGAGATAATAGTCTGGCAAAATAATCTTCTCCATAAATCCTCACTGGGAATCCCGCACCTCCAATTTTTGCCTCTGGGAGCTGTTCTCTCAATGCCTGAGCAATAATATGAAACTGCCGAAAATACTCTCTATGCTGAAAATCCTCTAATCCTACATAGCCTAGAGTAATGTTATTGGAATTGAACTGCTCTGGTTTCTCCCAGTACTCAAAATACCACTGACTTACCTCCCAAGAGCCATATCGTTTAATAAAATGCAAAAACAACGAATGATAAAATAATTTCATTTCCTTTTCATCTTCAAAAAAATCCATTCTCCGCTCATCACAAATAGACTCTTGTACATTTCTAATAATCCTGCGCCCTTTAAATCCAAGTTCGATATACGGTTTTAATTGATGTTCTATCAAAAAGTCAATTATCGCATCCACTCGGCTGAAATTTTGTTTTCCATCCGCCGAGTGAATATCAAGATATAATTCCGGATTATAAATATCCCAAAATCGCACATATCGAAATCCCATCTGTTCTCTATTATCCAAGATTTGTTGCTGAATATTAGCATTTAATAAATCAGCGGCAGTCCCAATATTAATCATCCAACAAGCGTATCTATCCCATTTTATCTCTTCTGTCTTATCCATATCGACCTGAATATTAAGTTGAAATTCTTCCAGCTCTTTTTCCTGCTGACTCGGATTACGCTCCAAATACTGTTCTACCTTTTCTTGGATAAAATCTTGATTTTTTAGCAGATTTTTTGTATATTGTTCCGTTTTACTTTTATGCTGTCTACGGAATTCAGAAGGAGTTTGATGGTAATTTTCCTTAAACAACTTATTAAAAGCGGCAACACTTGCAAATCCATTCTCCATGGCAATTTTCATAATGGATTCGTCAGAATATAACATATCCTCCACTGCATGGCTCAATCGAACCGAATTTAACAACGACATAAAATTAATTCCACATTTCTTTTTCATATATTTTGAAACATAGGTCGTAGAGAGATAAAGATGCTGTGCGATATCATCTAGTGAAATATTATAGCGATAATTATTCCGAATATAGGCAAATATTTCTTGTATACGGTCATCGGATTTTTCCTTTTTTTCTCTATATTGTGGACTGTCGGGAGAAAGTATAAAACTCTCGGCTAGAATATGGAGCATTTGATAATATAAACTGCTTAAATAAAGTTTATTACGTCCATCATGATTCAAACTTTGATTTAATATCTTAGAAATAATCCGACGTAGAGAATCGTAAGCCTCATTTCGCTCAATGGCAGAATTACACCAAAACAAAACATGATTCATACCTAATAATTCTCTCACTTTATTATAGGAAATAATAAATCGTCCCAATACTAATTCATCCGTTCCCTGATAACTATGTTTATGGCTTGTATTAACCAAAACCATATCTCCACTGCATAACTGATAGCAAGCACCCTCTACGGTAAGGTTTATTTTCCCACTGATAACAAATAGCAATTCAAAATTTTCATGCCAGTGAATTTTAATATTGTTTTCCGTAACAAAATCCAGCTCTATAAATGCATCTGGACGTATATAATTTCGTTCCATATTCCCTCTCTTTACTCTATCGTTCGTTTATTTTAATCCAAACACTCTCGCAAAATTTTCTCCCATAATCTTTTTCATTCCCTCTTCGTCATTCAAATCAGCCGCTGCTAACTTTTGTTTTTGAATTTCCATCTCAAACTGATAAAACGGATAATCACATCCCATAAATACTTTATCTGGACATTGTTCAAGGACATGAACCACTGCCATAAAAGAAGTAATTGCGGTATCGAGATAAACATTTGGAATACGCTTTGCCACGTCAATGGCAAATTCGCCTGCCATGACCTCACCCATATGAGCCATCTGAATGATTACATTCGGAAACTCCAACCCCAACCGTTCAAACATCACAGGATGAACGCGATAATCTTCCGATGTACAGTGAATCACGACATATAGATGGCGCTCATTCAAAATCTCCATCAACGGACGCAATAATTCTATATTGGCAAGACTAAAATTTCCAAACCAAGGGTGAAGTTTCATTCCCTTGCAACCAAGTTCATCGAGACAGTAGAGTAATTGTTCTTTGGCATCTGGGTCATTTGGATTAATAAACGCAAGCTGCATAAAACGTCCCGGATAAGGCTGAATTAACTCCGCCAATTTTTTTTGTTTTTCTAATCCTGCTGAAAATGGGAAACATACTACCATATCAATATGATTCGCATCCATATTTTTCACTACATTTTCTATGCGAGCACGAGGATTTTCCTTCTCATTGGTTGCAATATGTACATGTGCATCAATAATCATTTTCATTTCCTCACTTTTTCAAAATTTTATTCGTTCTTTGTAAATTTGTCAATCTATCCTTATTCAAAATCCACCGTTTTCATCGTTTTTGCCGACTTCCAACAAGCTTCCATAACCTGAAGTACACGGCGAACCTCTGGAATTTTAACGAGAAATTCTTCCTCACCTTTTAAAGCCTTGAAATAATTTACAAAATAATCACTCTGCTCTACTGTCACCTTCGGAATATCTTCTGTGACGATAAGTCCTGGTTCTGGCACTCCAAAAGAACGAGTAGGACCATAAGATTTTGCGGACTTATCTTGGTCTTCATTTACATTTTCTAAAAGGTGAGTCGTGCGAACAATCTTTCCTTCTGGATTAAATTTATTCGCATACATACTGCCCTTATTTCCTCCCACATACCAATGACGCTCAAACCAATCTTTTTGGTCAGAGAGAAAATACGTACCAAGTTCAATCTCAGCAGTTACTTGATTCTCAAAACGAAGAATAATTTTAAAATAATCATCAACTTCTTTATTGATGACATTTCGGACATCCGCAAAAACAGATATCAAGCGGCTATCAACCATATACAAAATCTGGTCAATCAAATGTACTCCCCAGTCGTAGAGCATACCGCCTCCCTCGCTTTTATATACATGCCAGTCATGCATATTTCCATTATAGCCATAGAGCGAGCTTTGAATTGTATAAATATCTCCGACTAATTTTTTATCATAGCATTCTTTCACGACATTAAAATCTTTATCCAAACGACGTTGTTGGTGAACAGTAAACTTTACGCCAGCTTTTTCTACTTCTGCAACCATTTCATCGAACTCTGCGACAGACATAGCAGCAGGTTTTTCTACAATAATATTTAAGCCAGCCTGAGCAGCTTTTATAACGAGCTCTTTATGTTGATTATTATTAGCAGAAATAATAACTCCATCTAATTGCTCCGCAGCAAACATTTCATCTGCTGTAAGATATACCGCCATATCAGGATAGCGTTCTCTCACTTCTGTGAGCCGACGAGGATTGCGATCACAGACAGCGACACAATCTGCATCAGGATGTTTTTTTAACGTATCAACGTGACGGCGTCCGATAAATCCATAACCAATAACTGCATATTGAAACATAATAAATACCTCCTATCATTATATCATTCTTTGTCAATACATTTTTTACAAAGGCAGGTGTTATGGAAACTCTGCGATAACACCTGCAAACTAAAACCTAAATAGCTTTGTTCAAATAGAAATTAGAATTTAATTGTACTATTTGTATCAGCTGCTTTATAGATTGACTCCAAAATCTGAGTGACACGAAAAGCTTCCTCTGGTTTCACACAAGGCTCTGTATCTGTCAAAATCGCATCAATCCACTGTCTCGCCTCTACAACACCTGGCGCCTCATTTACACCTTCAAAGTAATCAACAAGTGCTTCCCCGTCGAGCTTTTCACTCATCATTTTTCCGTGGCGAGTATGATTAAAATATAACTCAGAATTTGCATAACTTCCTCCATGCTTAATTTCCGCTCCTTCAAGAGTTCCACATAATGTCGTGGAAGCTTCTCGAGCATCCATATAATTCAAAGCCCAAGATGCACGTAAATTAATCAAAGAACCATCCTTCATCTTAATAAATCCCATCGCGGAATCTTCCACCTCGAATGTATCTGTATCCCAAGGACCATATGTATTTCCCTGCGCCGCCTCTTTTAGGTTACCAAGTTTATAAAAGACCTGGCCACTTACACTGTCGACATCATAATTATTCATACACCATAATGTAATATCGAGAGCATGTGTTCCAATATCAATCAATGGACCACCACCCTGTTTTGACTTATCTGGAAATACACCCCATGTCGGAACTGCTTTTCGTCGAATTGCATTTGCCTCGGCATAATAAATATCTCCAAGCTCTCCAGCTTCACATGATTTTTTCAATACCTGTACATCTGGGCGATAGCGGTTTTGATAGCCTACTGTAAATTTCTTCCCAGATTTTTTCCACGCATCTATCATTTTCTGTGCATCGCCGGATGTCGCTGCCATCGGTTTTTCACAGAGTACATGCTTTCCAGCTTCAAATGCATCGACTGTAATCTGACAGTGAGCAACATTCGGTGTGCATACATGAATAATATCAATACTCTCATCAGCCAATAATTCTCTATAATCTGTATAAATCTTAGCATTCATAAGGCCGTGGCGCTTGGCTGTTTCCCTCGCCTTTTCCTCAATCAAATCACAAAGTGCCACAACTTCCACCTTATCAGCCACCTTTGCAAGAGAAGGTAAATGTTTATTATTGCAAATTCCACCTGTTCCTATAATTCCTAATTTTAATTTCGCCATTTTATTTTCTCCTTTTCTTTTATAATAAACACCCAAAGTCTCTAAATCTATATTTACCAGACTTCTGGACTTCCTTTTTATTTTTAATCTATCTACAAAAACCTAATTCTCAATCAAACGTTTCAACATTTCTTGATGCTTTCTCACTTGGTCTACTTCGCTGATTAATTCTTTTTCTGTTCGGTCTTGGAATCTTCGCTGTCCTTCATATTCCGTATTAATATATCCATCATATCCATACTCTTTTAATATTCTGATTGGATTTTCATAGTCAACTGCCTTATCCTCGTATACGCCTGGTTTTCCTTCCACTTCTGACATATTATAAAATTTGCCGTGAAAATTAACGATGATTGGCATAAGAGGAATCAAATCCTCTGCTTTTGCTCTGGAAAGTAAAAGTGCCTGTCCCATAACCTCAAAATCAATCTCTGTATAATCTGGAACATTCTCTTTAACAAGAGATTCCATCTTCCTAAAAGCATCAATCAGCTCTTTTGGTGCATCTCCAGTCTTAAGATAGCGATGGAAGAAAGATTCTATATTGCCAGCTGTATATAAGGAAAGGTCAATCTTGCTTAACTCATCACTTTTTCCTGTATAATTATCCATACATAATTGGTCTACAAGGTCACAAGTTTTTCTTTTTGCTCCCTGTCGTACATACCAATCAAGAGTCACCTCTGATGGACGGTATGCAAAGATTCCCCAGTCGGGAACGATTCCCAAATGTTTTGTTCCTGTTCTTTCTACCACTTCCTGAATTTCTCTCACATACTGTCCGTTAAGAGGAATCGGTGCATGAATTTCTTTTCCTATTTTGATATCGCATTCCTCCGCTGTACCAAGGGCAAGCTCCATCACCTCAATTGGCGTTGTTGCAAGAGTGCGGACATTTTTAAATCCCAATCTCTTTGCCAAGCGAATATCATGCTTTAATCTATCGGCACATTCCTCAAGACTCATGACATGGTCTCTAAACTGTAACACATCACAAAATACATCCATTGTGACTGGTTCAAGCTTATACTGCTCTAACCATCCATACCATTTCTCCACAAATTCGTCTGAGGGATCTGGATAATGAAACGACTGCTCATCCAATACCTCAATTCCCGTGACCCCTTCCATACTAGATACTTCCCTAAGCATTGCCTCAAGGTCCATTTCTTTAAAAAACTGTGCCTGTTGATAGCTATAAAAATCAACACCTCTTTTAATACCCATCTTTTTTCCTCCTATTTCTGTAATTCCAATTCATACGTTACAATATTTTTTGTCTTGTCAGAACCCGCTCCAGTTCCAGGCTCAGGCGGGCATTTTACCCACTCTTCATCTGTTGGAAGATATCCATATGCCGCTAAAATTGACTGCTGAAAATCAATCTTATGTTTTCCAGGCTCTAGTCCCCCTTCTTTTTTAATATGCACCACTCCTTCATCGTCATAATCCCAATGCTCCCATACCGCAGTCTTAATCTCCTCAAAAGTTCTTGGAGCCTTTCCATTGATTTCAAAAGTCTGGACATCTCTCTTATACAAAACCCCATCTACTTGGATATAATATCCATTATGAAGTGAGAGATATACTCCTCTGTAATTTGCATTTCTCACAGCAAATTTAAATCCAATTACGTTTCCATTTTCATCGATTTCATTTTTCAGACTGTCTTTTCTGATTAAAAAATTATCAAACATATTTTATCTCCTCCTATGTTTTATTTCCTTTGATGGTTTTAGTTTACGATTTTTTTAGTTCTTTTTCTTCTTAATTTCTGTCTAGTAATTAGCCAAAAATTGCATTCATAAAAAGTTTATAGTGGATATTAGTGCAAGATTTGATATATAAATCTTGCACTAATAAATCCATTTGTGATATAAGAATAATTTACTGTGAAAATTCTGGAATATCCAGTCTACACAGTATGTCTTTCCAGCAATTCTTTATGAATTTTCTCTATATCTTTATCAAGATTCATAAACAAAATAATAATAAGACAAATAGCAGATAAGACGACAGAGGCATAGCCAAATCCAAACTTAATAGAAGAAATTGCCGCAGCACTCTGTGTCGCTGCCAGCCCGTCATAACCGCCAAGAGCCAAAATCCAACTAGCTACAAAACCGCCAAGTCCAAGTCCGACTTTCATTCCAAACGAAACACAGCAAGTCGTAAGTCCCTCAGAACGAATTCCCGTTTTCCATTCACCGTAATCTACAATATCTGGAGTCATAGCAAATACATCCGCATAGATTGGACCAAGAGCCAAACCGTGAATCGCACATCCAATGAGAACCATTGCTATATTGGTACTTCCTGCACCGACTAGCATTCGTCCTACCATCGAGACAATAAATGCCCCAATTAGAGTTTTACGTTTTCCTAATTTTTCCACCAATAAAGGATTGAGAAAACTTCCGATAATAGTCGGAATATTATAGCACATACTAACCATAGTCATAGCAGCCAGATTGCCTAATACAATATTACAAAAATAATACATCATATTTCCAACTGTCATAATATTTATGTATAAAAATACCATCATAAGCGCCTGCAAATAAAAATATTTATTTTTCAAAAGAGCAGGCAATGCTATTCGCAGAGGAATTTTTTCCGTATCTACTTCCCCATCTTCACTCGCATCGATATGTTCTCTACATCCAAAAAAGCAAATAAGCAGTAATATAACTTCTATTATCGCATAAATAATAACTAGTTTACTCCATCCAAGGCTTGTAACTAAGTTCGCAGTAATGGCATTAATGCTCAGAGCCATTATATTTCCAAGTACAAAACGCATAGAAGTACAAGAAACTCTATCTTGAATATTTAATGTCATCCGAGCAAGAAGAGAGTTATAGGCGATACCATTTGCAGTATAGATAATACAGTTTAACAAGATATAAGTAATATATGCATATACTAATTTTCCAGTATCACCGAGCGAGCTTGGAACAGTAAACATGGCAATTAGCGCAATTCCCATAAGTGGAGCTGTCCATAGCATCCATGGACGTGCCTTCCCATACTTAGATTTCGTTTTATCCAAAATTGCTCCCATAATCAAATCACTAGTTCCATCAAACAAACGTGCAAACAGCATCATAGTTCCGACTGCCGCAGCGGCAATGCCTACGGTATCCGTATAAAAGCCGGTGAGAAAATATGTACATAAAGTAACATAAATCTGACCACCACAATCTCCTGCACTATAACTCAATTTTTCGGTCAAACTGAGTCGATATTCCTTTTTTGTTTCCATCCTTTTCTCCTTATCTCTTTTCTCTTTTCAGCTAAGTATTAAAATTTTCCTGCTCTACCTTATATTTTTTGATTTTTCTACCTCTCAATCATTAAATTACAAAATTTCTCAAATACTTCGCACTTAAAATAACCGCTTTCTTGGCATCTTCCAGACTATTTTCAAAAGCTTTATCTTCGACTTCAATACAGGTATAACCAGTATATCCAATATCTGTCAATGCAGATACATATTTACCCCAATCAACATCTCCAAGTCCTGGAAGTTTTGGTGACATATATTGAAGAGGGGTAGCCATAATTCCTACATCGGCAAGTTTATCTGGATAAACTTTAATATCTTTATAGTGGACATGAAAAATTTTATCTCGAAACTCATAGAGTGGTTTAATATAATCTATCATTTGCCATACAAAATGAGATGGGTCATAGTTTATTCCGATATTCGGACTATCAAGAATTTCAAACACCCTTCTCCAGTTTGCTGGAGTTGTCATAATATTTTGTCCTCCTGGCCATTCATCATTTGTAAATAACATTGGACAGTTTTCAATCGCAATCTTAACTCCTTTTTCCTCGGCATATTTTACAATCGGAGGCCATACTTCTTTTACTAACTCCATGTTTTCCTCTACGTTCTTCTTCGGGTCACGTCCGATAAACGTCGTAATCATATTTACATCTAATTTTGCAGAGGCATCAATCAATTTATAAAGATGTGCGATATAATTTTTTCTCTTCTCAATGTCTGGGTCCATCGTATTTGGATAATATGCCAAAGAAGATATTTCTACCCCCTTTTTCACACATAATGCCTTAATTTGTGTTGCTCTCTCCTGTGTCAAGTTCGCAACATCAATATGGCTGACACCTGCGTACCTTCTCTGTGCTCCCCCCTGTGGCCAACAGGCAACTTCAAGACATTCCAGATTGTTCTCGGCTGCAAAATCAACGACTTCCTCAAATGTCATTCCCTCGCAAATTGCTGTAATAAATCCTAATTTCATGGTCATTCTCCTTTCAATTGTTACTTCTGTTCTTTTTGATGATTTTATTTTAAACAAAAAAAGCCTTTTTCTCTTCTTTATTCTTATCAAAAAAAACCTTCTATATTGCCATTCTTTTTTTCTATCTTTTACTGTCAATAAAAAAAGGCAAGAAAATAATTCTTATTTTTATCCTCCTTGTGATAGATATCATTTTTCCTTTACTCTGCACATACACTATACTAATCATTTTTAAGGATGTGGTTCTCTATCGAAAATCAAAAGCTTGAAAACCTCCTAAATCTCTCCCTCTCTCTTCCTGAATCAGAGCGCGAAAAAAGTTCCCAACTCGAAGTCGGCTTTACGCCATCTACCTCCGAGTGGGAACTGATTGTAAAATATTCTGGTGACCTCGCTTCGCTCCAAGAAAAGCTTCCCTTTACCTTTATTCCTCTGCTGAATCAGTATGCTATTGTCTATATAAAAGAAGAGTTTTTAGAAGCATTCTCAAATTTTCCACAAATTGAGTATATCGAAAAACCAAAAAATCTCTTTCTATCTGTGGAAAATGGACTTCGCGCCTCCTGTATTCCTCCCGTGCAGCGCCCTCCTACTTCTCTAAACGGAGAAGGTGTATTAATCGCTATTTTGGATTCTGGCATTGACTATACTCACCCAGATTTTCAAAATGCAGACGGCAAGACTCGAATTGCCGCCCTATGGGACCAGACTATCTCTTCCCCTCCGACTTCCACCTCTTCCGAGAATCCAAGTCAATTTTTAGAGTCTCCTTCTCAAAATAACGAAACTGCTACATTAGACTCCAACTCTGATTTTTCCTCTATCTACCCAATTGGCAGTTTTTACTCAAGGGAAGATATCAATCGAGCATTGTCCGCAAAAAATCCCACGCAGCGCCGAGATATTGTTCCAAGCACAGACTTATCAGGACACGGGACACATGTGGCGGGAATCGCTGCGGGAAGTGGAATTACCTCTGGAGTTGCCCCAAAAGCGGATTTACTTATCGTAAAACTCGGGAATCCATCCGAGCAGGGCTTTCCCCGCACAACCCAACTTATGCTCGGAGCTGACTTTGCTGTTCGATATGGGATAGAGCATAACCTTCCTGTCGCCATCAATATCTCTTTTGGCAATAATTATGGCTCCCACGATGGAACCAGTCTGCTTGAGACGTTTTTAAATGACCTGTCAAATCTTGGAAAGACGACGATTGTCTGTGGGACTGGAAATGAGGGTACTGCTGGACGCCATACTATGGGAACATTATCTCCCAACTTGCCTCAGACAGTGGAATTCGTTATCGCTCCGTACGAGACGAACTTAAGTCTCCAGCTTTGGAAAAATTATACAGATATTTTCGATATTATATTGACTTCCCCCTCCAACCAGACAATTGGACCTCTTCAGCAAGAACTCGGCGTTTCAAGCTTTCGTATGCAAGACACTACCGTATATGTACTTTTTGGAGAACCCGCTCCCTATAGTCCCTTTCAGGAAATATACTTTTCTTTTTTGCCAATTTATAATTATATCGATTCTGGTATTTGGAAGCTTACCCTCACTCCGAGAAAGATTGTGACTGGAACCTTCCATCTCTGGCTTCCCGATACTGGCTCCACCAATCAGACGACACAGTTTTTAAATCCAAATCCTCTGACTAGCCTGACAATTCCATCTACCGCCGCCAATCTTATCTCTGTTGGAGCGTATGACTCGCTGACCGACCGTCTCGCCCCATTTTCAGGTCAGGGCTATACAAGAATCGGTGATATAAAACCTGATTTGGTCGCCCCTGGCGTTAATATCTCCTCCTCAGCTCCCGGAGGTGGAACGGCAATAAAAAGCGGAACTTCCATGGCAACTCCCTTTGTCACTGGCTCCGCCGCCCTTTTGATGGAATATGGGATTGTCCAGAAAAATGACCCCTATCTCTACGCACAGAAAGTAAAAGCGTATTTAATCGCCGGGGCAAGGCAATTGCCGTTTGAAAAAACTTACCCCAATCCAAGTATCGGATTTGGAGCGCTCTGTCTTAGGGATAGTTTGCCAAGATAGAAATTATATTCTATTTTCACACCATTTTACAATATCTTTATACACAGTTTTTCTATCTAACTCATTCAAAATTTCATGGCGACTATCTCTGTATAATTTACAGCTTAAATCTCTTATCCCCGCCCTTTTTAACTGGCTCTCGACCTTCCTCACGCCCTTTCCAAAATTCCCCACAGGGTCTTTATCCCCAGATAAGAGAAGAATCGGCAGAGCTTTCGGAATTTTTTCTATATTTTTCCTTCGACTATCATAGGCGATAGTCTGTAAGAGATTATAATATCCATTTATTGTAAACTTAAACGTACACCGCTCGTCCGCATAATACTTTTTCACTATCTCTACATCCCTTGTCAACCAGCTATTTTGCGGATTACTTCCATCCATATCAAACTTATTGAACGGTCCAAAAAAGAATACCTTCTCGAGCAAAGGATTTCGATAATACCATCCGCAAAATCTTGCCATTATTTTTAATAGTTTCATCCCAAAATTGCATACCTTCTCCGGCACAGTACCCGTTCCCATAAGAATCGCCCCAGATAAATTCTCTCCATATTTTGTTATGTACTTGCGAACCAAATAAGAGCCCATGCTATGCCCTAATATAAAATATGGAATATCTGGATTTTTTCTTTCTGTCATTACGCGAAGTTTATGGACATCCCTGACCATACAATTGCTTCCCTGCTCCTTGGCGATATATCCCCAGTCGTCCTTCGTCAAAACAGATACTCCATGCCCCAGATGGTCATGTCCGACAACTAAAAATCCCTGCTCTGTCAAATCATTTGCAAAATCAGAATACCTCTCGATAAACTCTACCATTCCATGCACAATCTGAAATACTGCCCGATACTCTCCCGAATCTGGACTCCACCTCACAGCGTGAATTTTTGTCTTTCCATCACTCGACAAAAAAGAAAAATTCTCTTTTCTTGCCATCTTCCCATCCCCCATTTCTTAAATTTTCTACTTTTTTCATTATATCGTGTTCTTCTTTTCTTTACAATTCAAAAAAAAGAAAAGAGAGTATGACTTTTTGTTTACTTGATTTTCCAAAATCGTCATACTCTCTTTTCCTTTTTTATGATGTTGGGGGCAAAAGGTCTTTTGACCCTAGTATCATCATTATATTTTTATTTTCTCCATTTTCCATTACATACTCTCATGGAAAGTTCTCTTAATCACCTCAAGCTGCTGCTCTCTGCTTAGACGATTAAAATTCACCGCATAGCCTGATACCCTGATTGTGAGTGTCGGATATTTTTCTGGATGGTCTAACGCATCCAATAAAATCTCCCTGTTCATCACATTTACATTCAGATGATGCGCTCCCTGCACAAAATAGCCATCCAGTATAGAGACAAGGTTATTTTCGCGCTCTACCTCACTCTTTCCAAGTGCTTTTGGAACAATCGAAAAGGTATTAGAGACACCATCTTGACATACTGCTCGGTACGGAATCTTCGCCACAGAATTAAGAGAAGCAAGTGCTCCATTTTCGTCGCGTCCATGCATTGGATTGGCTCCCGGAGCAAATGGCTCTCCCGCTTTTCGTCCGTCCGGAGTAGAGCCAGTCTTCTTTCCATACATAACATTACTTGTAATCGTGAGTGCAGATAATGTATGAATCGCATCTCGATATAGGGGATGTTTTTTCAACTCCGCTGAGAAATAAGAAACAATCTCCACTGCGATATCATCCACTCTCTCGTCGTCATTTCCGTATTTTGGAAAATCTCCCTCTACCTCAAAATCTACTGCAATTCCCTCCTCATTTCGGATTGGTTTTACCTTTGCAAATTTAATCGCAGATAGAGAGTCCGCCGCAATGGAAAGTCCCGCCACACCAAACGCCGCAAGTCTCTCCACAAGTGTATCGTGAAGTGCCATCTGACTGGACTCATAGGCATATTTATCGTGCATATAGTGGATAATATTAATCGTATCTACATAAAGCTCTGCCACATAGGCAAGCACCTTCTTATAATTGGTCAATACCTTCGGATAATCAAGCACCTCGTCCTCATCTCTCACAATATCTGGAACAACCTTGATTCCCTTCTTCTCATCCACGCCTCCGTTAATTGCGTAGAGAAGACTCTTCGCCAAGTTTGCTCTTGCACCGAAAAACTGCATCTGCTTTCCGACACCCATGGCAGAAACACAGCAAGCGATACAGTAATCATCTCCGTAGAGAGGACGCATCAAATCGTCATTCTCGTACTGAATGGAATCCGTATCAATACTCATCTTTGCGCAGTATTTTTTAAATCCTTCCGGCAGATTTTGGCTCCATAAAACAGTCAAATTTGGCTCTGGCGCAGTTCCAAGATTGGTCAATGTATGCAGATAGCGGAATGTACTCTTTGTGACAAGTGTTCTTCCGTCCACTCCCATACCTCCGAGTGACTCTGTCACCCAAGTTGGGTCACCACCGAATAATTCGTTATACTCTGGCGTGCGAAGATGACGTACCATACGCAGTTTCATAATAAACTGGTCAATTAATTCTTGTGCTCCCTGCTCGTCCAAAATTCCTCTCTCGATATCTCTCTGAATATAAATATCAAGAAATGTCGCCGTACGTCCAAGAGAAGTCGCCGCTCCATTATTTTCCTTAATTCCCGCCAAATATGCCATATAGAGATTTTGAACTGCCTCTCTTGCAGTCTTTGCCGGCACAGTGATATCACAGCCATATCCCGCCGCCATCTTAGCCATCTCCTCTAGCGCACGAATCTGCATCTTTACTTCCTCTCGAAGTCGAATTCTCTCCTCCGTCATTGGACCGTCCAACATATCCAAATCTTTTTCTTTTTCCTCAATCAAGAAATCCGTGCCGTATAATGGCACACGTCGATAATCTCCGACAATTCTTCCTCTTCCGTAGGCGTCTGGAAGCCCCGTCAAAAGTCCTGCAGTTCTCGCCAATCTCGTTCTCTTTGGGTATGCGTCAAATACTCCGTCATTATGTGTCTTTCTGTAGAGACGAAAATGCTTTTCAATCTCAGGATTTAACTCGTATCCGTACTCCTTTAATGCAGAAGTCGCCGTTCTCATTCCTCCATATAAATTTACAATTCTCTTTAGAGGCGCATCCGTCTGAAAACCTACAATCACCTCATTTTCCTTATCTATATATCCCGGCGCAAAATTATTAATACCAGAAACCGCATTGACCTCCACATCAATAATCCCTTTTTTAATTTCCTCCACAATCAGCTCATTTGCCTTTTTCCATACCTTATCTGTTCGAGCTGTCGTACCCGCAAGAAATTTCTCGTCTCCCTCGTATGGAGTATAATTTTTCTGAATAAAATTTCGCACATTTACCAAATGTCTCCACTCTCCTGTGTGAAATCCCTTCCATGCATCGCAATTTACATCAATACTCATAATGCCATTCTCCCTTCTTTTTCCATGATATCTTGATTCATTCGCTCCTGCCATTTTATGATTTTCTCCATCTCCATCGGAGGAGTTCCCGCTAGAGGATACGAGATTCCAAGTGCCTCGTACTTCGACTCTCCAAGGATATGATAAGGAAGTAATTCTACTTTTTGTACATTTTCTAATGTCTTTATATACTCTCTAAGCCCTTTTAGATGCTCTTTTGAATCGGTCAGACCTGGCACGACAACATGGCGTATCCAGATTGGTATTTTCATTTTCTGCATCGCATCCAAAAACTTAAGAGACTCGTCTATCTTTCGACCTGTAATTTTTTGATATCCCTCGTTCGTATAATGCTTGATATCAAATAATACTAAATCTGTATAGCGCAGTATCTCCTCGTAACCGCCAACTCCACAACCTGCCGTGTCCAGACAAGTATGAATGCCTGCCTGCTGACAGAGAGAGAGAGTTTTCACTAAAAATTCTCTCTGTAAAATCGGCTCACCGCCTGAGAAGGTTACACCGCCATCTTCTCCGTAATAAGGCTTAAAACGAATTAATTTCTTTACTAATTCTTCTGGTGTCAGATTTCTCGTTTTTTCTCCCTTATATGCCCAAGTATCTGGATTATGACAGTATTGACAGCGCAAATGACATTCCTGTAAAAAGACAACTGTCCGTATGCCTGGACCGTCTACTAGTCCCATAGATTCTACGGAATGAATTCTTCCTAATAGCATGGCAAAAACTCCTTTTCAATGGTCGAGAATCATGATACGTTTCATTTTTTCTCGACTTTGGTTTTTATAGAAAAAAAGAAAAAGCCAATCGTCTGGACTTTTTCTTGCCCAGACGGTCGGCTTGGCTTCTTATCATACTCCACGTGGTTATCTCCACTTGTTCCGTCAGTCATATGATTACCATAGGCTTAGGATACTATAAAAGATACTGGTTTGTCAACTGGTAATTTTTAAAATTTAATCAAAGGTGGGAGGATGCTGGGACAGACGCTGATAGGATAGGGGATAGACGCGAAGAGAGGTGGGAGATATGTCCTCTAAAAACACGTTCGTTCCCACGGTTTTTCGATATACGCTGATTTTTGTCGCTTCCCGCAAACTCGCACCGTTGGTGCTCAGACAGTGCTCCAGCGACAAAGCTAAGTATATCGAAAAACCGCTCCACTCTCTATCGTTTTTAGAGGACATATCTCCCACCTCTCTTCGCTGTGTACTGGCAAAACTCGATAAAATTCTCTTTATAAGGTTAACTGCTTTTTTAACCTGACATTTCAACAGCTAAAGCACGCTTTGTTCTTACATACGTTCACTTTTAAATATACTCGAAAGCATATAAAGCGAATGAATTTCTATAAGAATTCCACTACCAAAAATACCTTTGTATTCCTTAGCGATAGTATAAGGCTCATGTCAAAACCTATCATAAATCATCGGATAGACATGTTTTGGTGCTGGAAACGGATTTTAGATGTATTAGGGTTTTTAGAAATTTTTTAGCATATCTTTTCCGATTGCATCGGCTGTTAAGATTGCACTGTATACAGACTCGGCTGTTACAGGGAATGGCATATTGTGAAGAGTATCATCTTCAGATACAGAAGTTTTTGCCACTTCCATAATTTCTTCTGGTTTGATTTCTGTGATGCCAAGTTGTTCTAATGTTACAGGAAGTCCTACTGCGATGCAAAATTCAACTACTTCGTATAAGTCATCGATTGCATCTTCTAGTACGAGCTGAACGATAGTACCGAATGCAACTTTTTCTCCGTGATACATATGATGGCATTGTGGAAGTACGGTAAGACCGTTGTGAATAGCATGGGCACCTGCGAGACCGCCAGACTCGAAGCCCATACCACTTAAGAGTGTATTTGCTTCAATGATTTTGTCGACAGCTTTTGTCACACAGTTTTGGTCGACAGCGTATTTTGCCATCTCACCTTCCTCGATTAATGTCTCATAGCAAAGCTTTGCTAAGGCGATGGCTGCGAGGGTTACCGTACCGCCTGCGCAAGATGTAGCGCCAGATGCCTCACAAGCTCGGGCTTCAAAATATGTAGCTAATGCGTCACCCATACCAGATACTAATAATCTTGTAGGGGCTTTTGCGACAACGTCTGTGTCAACCAATACTAAGTTTGGATTCTTCTTTAAGAAGAAATAGCGGTCAAAGATTCCGTCCTCAGTATAAATAACAGAGAGTGCACTACAAGGTGCATCTGTGGAAGCGATAGTTGGAACAACAACGACAGGAATATCGAAGAGTTCACCGACAGCCTTGATTGTATCGTGTATCTTTCCACCGCCGATACCGATAATAACATCAATGCCCTTCTCTTTACAAATCTCGATAACACGATTAATTTCCTTGTCACAACATTCTCCGTTAAAAATCTCATAGAAAACTGCCGCATCTGTCTTTTCAAAACTTGCGTCAACGGTAGATTGATTTCTCTTTAATCCGCTCGCACTCACAAGACAAAGTGCATTCTTCCCTAAATTTGCTGCGTAAGTTCCGAGCTCTCTCATAACTCCATTACCCTGAACATATTTGCCAGGAGCGATAATAATTTGTGCCATACCCAATTACCTCCTAAAATAAAATAATGTTGGGGTCGAAAGGTCTTTTGACCCCTATAATACCGAATTGCTCCGCACAATGTGCTCCCGCAATTCTCATAAAATATAATTGTCTATTAAGAATAGACAGATTCGTAGATGAAAGCTTCACCCATTTAATATGTTATAATTTTAACATACCGAGACAATAATGGCAATTATCAATAGTATAAAGTTTTTGTAAATAAAAACAAAATACAACAAGAAATGATTGGAATATGATAAAAAGTTACATCAAAATTCTCAAACTATCAAAATAACATAAAATTTTTATATCAAAAAACAAAAAACTTATATCAAAACTACGTAGTAATTAATCTTATAAAAAAAGAATTTTATCGAGTTTTGCCAATACACAGCCAAAAGAGGGAGTTGTTTTTGCAACCCTTATAACTGCACATCTTACCCATTTTGCCAATACACAGCCAAAAAAGGAAGTTGTTTTTGTAACCCTTATAGCTGCACATCTTACCCGTTTTGCCAGTACACAGCCAAGAGAAGAAGTTGTTTTTGCAACCCTTATAGCTGCAAATCCTACCCGTTTTGCCAATACACAGCCAAGAGAGGGAGTAGATATGTCCTCGAAAAACGATAGAGAGTGGAGCGTTTTTTCGATATACTTAGCTTTGTCGCTGGAGCACTGTCTGAGCGCCGTAGGCGTGAGTTTGCGGGAAGCGACAAAAATCAGCGTATGTCGAAAAACCGTGGGAACGAACGTGTTTTTCGAGGACATATCTACTCCCTCTCTTAGCGTCTGTCCCCTACCAACAAAACTTTTACGCCATCTTTCCAAACCTCCCAATTTATGCTACAATAAAACCAAAAGAAAGAAAGGGGACTACATAATGGAAACAATGGAACAATTTGAAAAAGAACTCGATGCTTCCTTCAGACAAATCGAGGAAGGAGACATCATCACAGGAACAATTATCGACGTATCTGAGGACGGCGCCATCGTAGATTTAAAATACTACACGCAAGGTATCATCAAACCAGATGACTTCAGCGACGACCCTAATTTTTCCCTCCTTGACCAAGTAAAAATCGGAGACGAAGTTTCTGCCGTAGTTTTATCTATGGACGACGGCGAGGGAAATATTTTGCTCTCCAAAAAAGAAGCAAAGAAACAGGAAGCTTGGGATAAACTCCAGACTTATCTCGAGGAGGAAACCATTCTTCCCCTCAAAGTCGGCGGTATCGTTCCAAAAGGCGTTATCGTATACGTCGAGGAAATCCGAGGATTCATCCCTGCATCTCAGCTCTCTCTGTCCTACGTGGAGGACTTAAATGAATGGCTCCAAAAAGATATCGAAGCAAAAGTTATCACAGTAGATAAAGAGAAAAACCGCCTTGTTCTATCTGCCCGAGCAGTCGAGGAGATGAAAAAAGCAGAGGAACAAAAGCAAAAAATCGCGAACCTTATTCCTGGCACGGTTTTAGAGGGTGTTGTGGAAAGTATTATGCCATACGGAGCCTTCGTCAATATCGGGGATGGACTCACTGGTCTTGTCCATGTATCTCAGATTTCCCAAAAGAGAATCAAATCTCCAAAGGAAGTTGTCGATGTGAATGACAAAGTAAAGGTAAAAATCTTAAAGACAGACGGAGATAAAATCAGTCTCAGCATGAAGGCATTAGAAGAAGAAAAAGCGGCAAAAGAAGCGGTCGAGACATTTGACTATAAAGAGACAGGAAAAGCTTCCACCAGTCTTTCTGATTTATTATCTGGATTTAAATTTGACTAAAAAAAAGACTATATTATTCTAAATTGACCTCTAAAAGTCAACCAAAAAGCTGACAATTAGAGGTCAATCCATTTTTTAATATAGTCTTTTTTCTTATCTATCGATATTGGAGATTTTAAAAATCATCCGTTATTTGAAAAGTCTAAATAAAACTCCAATGACACCAAATGCCAAATAATAATATGCACTTGTCAATGTCACACCTGTTATATACGGCTGTGCGAGGTTAATTAACATCGTATCCGCATGAAGAAAATGCGCTAAAATCGCCGCAAAAAACATACCCCAACAAAATCCACGTATCATACTTTCACCCCTTCTTCTTGTAATTGCTATCTCATTTTCATTCTCACTATACAGCCTTTCTCCCCTTTATCGCCATATAGTGAGAACGCAGTGCATTCTTGCCAAAGCTTTTTCTCTGACAAAAAAGTATATCGTTTTATCACATATACCCCTATGATTGTCCTTTGCACTGTCTTATCATACCATAGTTTCAACCATTTGAAAACGGATAGCCTTTACTGACTTTTCCCCATAGATTTTCTTATAAGCTATGAATTGAAAGGATATCTCGCAAATAAAACTGCGAATATACGACAATTATCCATTCATTTTTATCGAAGTTTTATAAACGTTTTCTTCTCCATACCACAACTCCACCGACAATCAAGAGGAAGACTGGAATTACGAAGATAGAAAACATCATCACGGTCTTCTGCCAGAAAGCTGGGACAACTGCATAATCTTGGCTAATCTCCTTTGCACGGACGGAAATCTTGCTCTCTTGCTTTGTCAAATAGTTAAATCCGTTCAATGCCAAGTTAGAATTGCTTCCCGACACTGCCTGGTCAATCTGTTCCTCCAAGGCATTTGCACATCCAAGCACAACCATCTTTCCTCCGTTATCGTCTTCTACTAGGACAGACAAAGAAAATGGGCCATCGATATCTTCTTTTTCCTTTGTAATGGTATTACTACTTGTGTCAACCTTTGAAAATGCTTTATCACTCGTCTCAAGAAGCGATGTCACGGTATAATCACCAGTATCTTCTTTTATAGTAAGTCCCTTTGCAATTGGGAGTAAGATATTCGCATTTCCAACTAAATCTTCTGTGATATCAGAACTTTCAATCGTTGGGAGCAGGTATGTTGGATACTGTGACATATAATGCTGACTATCCATCTCTGCCACAACTCCCTTATTCACCTTAACGCCGTATTTTTCAATCATCCCAAATAGATTAGGAAGGTCGTCCTCTAGGGCATCCAAAACTACATAGAGCTTTCCTTCATCCTTCTTTAAATACGCTTCGATCTTTTCTACATCATCTTTTGATAAATCCACTGTAGGCGCATTAATATAGAGAATATTACAGTCATCTGGAACTGCGTCTTGACTCATTAAATTCAACTCATCAATCTCGTAATTATCATTTTGTAATCCCTCTGTCAATGTAGATGGTGTATCTGCCTCTTTATGCCCTGTCAGAGTATATACCTTCATTGTCTCCTCTGAGGTAACATAATTAATTGCACTTGTGATATTCGTCTCCACGGAAAGAGAATCTGCCACCATATTATACGAGGAGTCGTACGAATAATTTACATAGTCATTCGAGGATACGTAGCGATATTTATCTCCACATACGACAATAACACTATCGGCAGTAGCCTCCTCCCCATCTTCCATATAGTCATTTGCAAAATTTGGATAATTTTCTAAATCTCTGTACTCAATTTTTATATTTTTAGAAGCCTTTGCGTACTGCTTGACAATCTGCAAATACGTACTATTGGCATCCGTCTTTGAATTCAAATAATAAATTGTGATTTCTTTTTTATTGTTCTTTAAAATGCTTTTTGTCTGGTCTGATATTGTATACAGCTTATCCTGACTCACATCAAACGTGATATCCTTCTTTGAAATCAGTATATTTGCCACTAACAAAACGATAATAACAACGGCTGTGATAGAGGCAGTCTGCATTCCTTTTATCCATTTTAACTTTTTCATCCTTCTACCTCCCTATTTCCATCTTCTTTTTTGAATACTCTGCGCACTGAGTAATAAAAATACGACAATAAACGATATAAAGTATAAGATAGAGGATACATTTAAAATACCACTGAAAAAGTCATTCGAGCGATCTAATACAGAAAACCAGCTAATAATATTTGCGATACCATCGTCGTAGAGAGTTGGCTTGATAAACCAGACTGCCACGATTGCTGCAATTAAAACAACCGCCACAACTCCCGCTGTCTTTATGCTCTTTGTCTCCTCAAAAAAGAAATACGAGATAAGTGCTGTCGCAATTACAGCAACAATAATCGTATATCTCGCTCTTCCAGGCGCCATCGAAGCAACATTCGGAAGAAGAAAGAGTGCCAATACGACGCCAAAAGAAAGAACCGCCGCTGTGACCTGATTCTCCGATATCGTAGATACGAAAAGTCCGATTGCCATCAATGCCGCTCCGAGAAGAAAATATCCCAAAATACCTGTCATTAGATTTGGAATCGATATATCTCCAAAAATTCCGATAAATAAACCATATCCCGTGGCGATTATCATCGCAATCAAAAGCAATGTCAAAACCGCCAAATACTTTCCAAGAACAATATCTGTCACGCTAAGAGGCGAAGTTAAAAGTAACTGGTCTGTCTTTTGCTTTTTTTCTTCCGCCATCAACCGCATCGTCAAAATCGGCACAATAATCAAGTATAAAATTGTGATACTATTTAGTACATAGCCAGAAAAATCTGTCACTCCATATGCTAAGCAATAATAAGTAAAATAAATTCCCAACGCTGCAATAAAGAGTGCAAGGAAAATATACACCATCATGGAAGTAAAATAAGATTTCATTTCCTTTTTATAAATTGCAATCATAATTATTGTTCCTCCTCATTTTTGGGCTGTTCTTCCTCTAATATTGTTTTTTCTTGTTCTTTCTCTTCGCTCTGTGGTGCTTCCTCAGATACCTCATCTCTTGGCTCTAACTCTGTCCACATCTGGTTCAAATCATTCTTTTTCTCACTCTCACCATCTTGAGCAGCTTTTTTCTCTTCTTCCTTCTTTCTGAAAGGATTTTTTATCTTAAATTTTTCTCTCTTTCCCTGGTTGCTTATCTCGTCTTTTTCTGCTCCCGCCTTCATCTCCTCGAGCAACTCTTCGTTTGTAAGCTTTAAGAATACTTCCTCTAGCGAAAGACTCTCATGCTCCATCTTCACAACTGGAAGCTTTTTCGATGCAAAAATAAAGAACAAATCATCTCGAATATCCCTTGTCGTCGATGCATTTGCCGTGATATCATAGATTCCATCTTCTCTTGACTGTTTCACCTTAAAATCCTTTATCAAATCTGTCGACTTTAATGTCTCCTCAATTACCTCTCTCTCTCCCTTAATCTGAAGTTTTAATACCGATTGGTCTGAGAAATGTTCTGCCAGATTTGCAGGAGTGTCTTGCGCCACAACCCTTCCCTGGTCAATAATAATAACATAGTCACAGATTGCATTTACCTCCGACAAAATATGAGAACTCAAAATAATCGTGTGATTTTGTGATAGACTTTTAATCCACTCTCTAATCTCAATAATCTGATTCGGGTCAAGACCAACTGTCGGTTCATCCAAAATAAGAATCGGTGGATTTCCAAGAATTGCCTGTGCAAGACCGACTCTCTGTTTATATCCTTTTGAGAGATTTTTAATTAATCTTCCTCTGACATCCTCTATCTTCGTGGCCTCAATCGCCTCATTTACTGCCTGCTTTCTTGTATCTTTCTTTAAGCCTTTAATCTCGGCTGCAAACTTCAAATACTCATCCACTGTCATATCCATATAAAGTGGCGGCATCTCTGGCAAATATCCAATCTGTTTCTTCGCCTTAATCGGGTCTTTTAAAATATCGTATCCTCCAATCTTTACAGTCCCCTCATTGTAAGATAGATATCCAGTTAAAATATTCATCGTCGTAGACTTTCCCGCACCGTTTGCACCGAGCAATCCGACGATACTCCCTTTTTCCACTTGTAGGTTTATCCCCTTTAATGCCTTATGATTTCCATAGTTCTTCACTAAATTTTCTACCTGAATCATAAGTTGCCTCCTTTCTTTTTTCCCAGTTAGTTATATGTTAATGACAAAATGGGTCTATTTTGTGAACAACTCGCAAAATTCACATATCTTTTATTATTCGTTCACATATCTATCACAAATTTTAAATTCATTTGAAATAACTTTCAAAAACATGTACTCATATCTATTATTTCACACAATGAGTAGTCATATCTATTATCCAAAATAATAAGTAGTTATATTTATTGTCTCACACAATAACCACTCCTATTTTTTATCCTAGACAATAAGAAAAGAGTAAAAGAATTCTCCTTCTTTCTCTTACTCTTTTCCCCTCTTTTATTCCATACACATAAACGCTCCATCACTTAAGGATTAGCTTTCCTCTGACAAAACTTCCGTCTTCTGCTTTCTATTTAGTAATTCATCCACCGCATCTGCTGGACTTATCACTTGATTTACCACTTCATTTACTGCCGTCACAATCGGCATATCTACATCATATTTCTCAATTAACTTTATCGCAGCTGGGAGAGCATTCATTCCCTCCACTACCATTCCAACCTTTTCTACCGCTTCCTGTGGGGAATATCCCTGTCCAATCAAAAATCCAGCTCGGTTATTTCTGCTA
Source organism: Blautia sp. (assembly GCA_030841965.1). Taxonomy (GTDB): domain Bacteria; phylum Bacillota; class Clostridia; order Lachnospirales; family Lachnospiraceae; genus JAUUSJ01. The sequence continues at coordinate 1,054 of JAUUSJ010000036.1, read as the reverse complement.
TGTTCGCTTGTACAAGTTACCACTAAGTCTCCAACTCCGGTAAGACCGCTAAATGTCTCAATCGGACATCCAAGCTTTAACCCAAGTCTCGCAATCTCCGCAATTCCTCTTGTGATAAGAGCCGCCTTTGCATTATCCCCGTATCCAAGTCCCTTGGACACTCCTGTCGCCAAGGCAATGATATTTTTAAATGCACCGCAAATCTCAATTCCTTTCACATCGGTATTGGTATAGACACGCATAAAGGAGCTTGTGAAAAACTTCTGTACATATTTCGCAATCTTTTCGTTCTCACATGCAGCTACAATCGTTGTCGGTAAATCTATCGCCACTTCTTCCGCATGAGTTGGACCTGAGAGTGCTACAAGATGAATCGTCTCATCTTTGAGCTCGTCGGCGATAACTTCGGTCAATGTCATCAAAGTATCTGACTCGATTCCCTTCGCTACATCGACAATAATCTGACCCGCACGGATATAATCTCTCGCATTCTTCGCTGTACTTCTCACAAAAATGGATGGCACTGCAAAGACTAAGACGTCTTTATCTTTGCATACTTCCTCCATCGAAGTTGTATAGATAATCTCATCTGGGAGTTGCATATTGGGTAGCTTTGGATGCTTGTTTGTCTCCTCTAGTGACTTGATTTCTTCGGGAAGTGCGGACCATACGGTTACTTCCTTTCCCGTCTCACAGAGCATACGGGCAAGCGCAATTCCCCAGGTTCCAGCTCCTAAAACTCCTACTGTTTGTTTCTTCTTTCTCTCTTTTAACATAATCTCCAAAATCTCCTTGTTAAAATTTTATATTTTCATTATTATGAATGGCTTTACCATTTCCTTTTTTTACCACTTATAAAACGGTCGTCTTTTAGTATAAAACAAAATGGTGAAAAATCCAACCTATTTTTATAAAATTCAATAAGTTTTCGTTTTTTGGGAGATTTATGAAAGAGTTGGGGGTGGGCTTAAAGTGGAAACAGACGCAAAGAGAGGAGATAGGTATATGCCCCTCAAACACGTTCGTTCCCACGATTTTTCGACATACGCTGATT
>JAUUSJ010000267.1 GCA_030841965.1 Blautia sp. | reverse complement strand
CACTCTCTATCGTTTTTGGAGGATATATCGACGGACTCTCTTCGCTGTGTACTGGCAAAACACTATCAAATTCTTTTTGCCCTCTATGATACCGAATTGCTCCGCACAATGTGCTCCCGCAATTCTCAAAAATATTCATAATCCGCTCATTTTTCTCCGAAAAATGGCTACTTATTCCTATTTTTGAACTTTTGACCCTGGTATCATCATATAAATAAAGTAGCATGAAAATCTCTAAAATTTCTCTAAACTTAGAGAAGTATGAATGATTTCTTATAGCCAAAATAAAAATATATAAAAATAAAAAAGAGCTGTCGGAAAATGAGAAACTCCAATTAGATATCGCACGAAGTTTTTTCAAACCTCTATATCTTATTTAGAAAATCTATTTTCCGATGGCTCTTTTTTTACTCTCTTATATTTTTATTTTTTAGATTTTTGTTCTTTTGTGCTTTTATTCTTCCTATTTTTTATATTTGTATTCTTTCTATTTGGTAATGCCAAGTCCTTCTATCCATTCTTGTATATCAGATTCGGAACTGCCAGCAGAGAATCTCTCTCCTTCCTGCCATTCTCCAGTTCCTGCCATTTCTGCCAGCAATTCTCCGCTTTCTCCCAACCCGGAAGATGCGGAAGTGCAGAAGGGGATTACGGTTTTTCCAGTAAAATCATTTGCCTTGACGAAGGTATCTACTGGCCATGCTGCAATTCCCCACCAGATCGGATAGCCGATAAATACTGTACCATAGGAATCCCAGTTTTCCACTGTGGTTGAGGTAAGTTCTACGTTTCTCTCGGCTTCATTTTCATGCTCTTTTGTTACACGGCTATTATCATTTGTCCAATCTAAATCGTCGCTGCTATATGGCTCTGCAGGTTCTATCTCGAATAAATCTCCGCCAGTTACGGATGCGATAGAATTGGCGACTGCTTTTGTTGTTCCTGTTGCGGAATAATAAACTATCAGAATATTTTTGCCTCCGTCTTTTGAAGTTGTCGCATTGTCTGTTGTATCTGTCGCTTCATTTGTCGAACTCATTTTTTCAGATGTCGCCGCATCAGATGATTCACTGGCAGTATCATTTGTTGTATCTGCCTCGCTCTGGGCTGTTTGATTTGTCCCATCATTTTGATTTTCTTCTGTTGTAGAGCTACATCCTACTAATAGACCTAATGTCATTGCGCTCGCTAATAATATTGAAAGTATTTTCTTTGTTCTCACAGCTGTTTTTCTCCTTTCTGCTATTTGAGATATGTCCGTCAAGAAATATCTTCGTTGCTCATTTTAAGAATCTTGGGCGAAAATTTTCGGTTACTTATTTATGAATAAGCCAAATTTCTTAGCATTCTTAGAAACATTCTTTAAAAATTTCCAAAATCTCTCTATGCGTCATCTTTTTATAGCTTCCTGGTGCCAGATTACAGGAGTTTGCAATCTCTTTTAAATCGTCTTTGTTCTGCACGCCAAGTTCTCGAAGTGTAGTTGGAAGCCCGATTTCTCTGATAAAATCCGCCAACGCCTCAACTCCCGCTTTTGCGAACTCCATATCACTCATTTTTCCTCTCTCAATCTGCCATACATTTTCTGCAAAGCGTATAAATTTTGGGAGACCTTCCTGATAAATATGCCTATAATAAACTGGATGGAGCACTGCAAGACCATATCCATGATTACAATTTATGTAGGCACCAAGCTGATGTTCCATCTGATGACATTCAAAATCACATTTTTTGCCCAGCTTAATCATTCGGTTTTCTGCCATAGTGGAAGTCCAAAGTAGGTTGCTTCTCGCCGTATAATCTTCTGGATTTTGAATTGCCTTTCGCAGATTTTTAATGACGCTTCTCATCAGCGCCTCAGAGATATCGTCAGAGACATTATCCTCATTTGGCTCGCTAAAATAGGTCTCCATAATATGTGACAAAATATCAAATGCCCCTGATACCATCTGTTTTGTCGGAACACTGTACGTGTATTCTGGGTCCATCAGAGCAAATTTCGGATTACATTTTGGATAATCTCGCCCTGTTTTCACCTTTAATGCCTCATTTGTGATAACGGCTCCACCGTTACACTCACTTCCAGTCCCCGCTACGGTCACAATCACTCCAAGAGGAATAGGCTCAAAATCAATCACTCCAGGTTTCGCCCAGTATTCATTCCAGATATCTTTTTGGCTTACGGCAGCCAATGATACCGCCTTACAGCAGTCCATAACAGAGCCTCCTCCTACGCCGAGAATCATATCCACCTGATTTTCTTTTGCGAGACGAGCACCTTCTAATACTTTTTCGTAGGTTGGATTTGCCATAATTCCAGAAAATTCTATCACCGTTTTTCCTGCTTTTTTCAGTATGGAGATTACTTCATCGTAAATGCCGTTTTGCTTGATGGAACCGCCACCGTATGCAAGTAATATTTTGTCTCCATATTTTCCTGTCAAACATGCTAAATACTCCTTGACACAGCCTTTTCCAAAATAAACTTTTGTTGCATTTTCAAAAATAAAATTGTTCATTGCCTATTCACCTCTGTTAGAATCTTTGTTTTTTGTTTATGTTTTTATTATAGGGAAAATGTGGGAGGAAAAGAAGTCTCGTTTTGTTCATTAGTTTATACTTTAAGGTTATGAGGGTAGCAGATGTAAAAGAGGCTGATAAAAGGTGGATAAGGGGACAGACGCTGAGAGTGACTGGTAAAGGGGGGGATAAGAAAACAGACGCTGAGAGAGGAGACCGGTATATGCCCTGTAAACACGTTCGTTCCCACGATTTTTCGACATACGCTGATATATGCCGCCTCCCGCAAACTCGCGCCTACGGCACTCAAACAGTGCTCCAGCGGCAAAGCTAAGTATATCGAAAAATCGCTCCACTCTCTATCGTTTTCATGGCATATACCGGTCTCCCCTCCCAGCTGGATATTGGCAAAACTCAATTGAACATATATTGCTTTAAATGGCTGAAAATTAACAAAATATAATTTGATATGCGATAGTTTAAGTGGCTGGATATTTAGGAAATGCAATTAAAATTAAGAAGGCGATTTCTTCTTATAACTTTATTTTAATAACATAAAACTTTTGCAAGTAAAAAATGACAAATCTACATTGAATCTATGTAATAATTATCCTAAAAAAAAGAGTATTATAGCGTTTTGCCAGTACACAGCGAAGAGAGACCGTCGATATGTCCTCGAAAAACGATAGAGAGTGGAGCGGTTTTTCGATATACTTAGCTTTGCCGCTGGAGC